>NZ_JARGEE010000420.1:0-7360 GCF_033794485.1 Streptomyces sp. MB09-02B | reverse complement strand
GGCGACCCCCGTTGCCCCCGTGGTGCTTCCCCCCACGTTTGCGTCAACCACCGACATGAACGTCGTGTGCTGACGCCCGGTGCCGCGAGCGCACCCCCGCCCGCTCACGGC
The DNA here is from genome assembly GCF_033794485.1 of Streptomyces sp. MB09-02B. NCBI lineage: Bacteria > Bacillati > Actinomycetota > Actinomycetes > Kitasatosporales > Streptomycetaceae > Streptomyces > Streptomyces sp. MB09-02B. The sequence continues at coordinate 7,249 of NZ_JARGEE010000420.1, read as the reverse complement.
ACCGGACTTCTCCGCGTTCCGGACGACGACGTCGTGGAGCCGCGTGACAACTGCGCTAGTGCTGGTGCTGTGCAGCGTGTTCATCTCGCGCCCCCCGTCGTGGAGTTCCGGTCTTCGGCGTGCTTTCTTGCCTGTGCCGAGAAGATTGCCGGTTCACCTTCATGGCTCTGTCCGCCGACTGTCACAGACCTGTCACAGGGGTCGGCCCCTCGGGTGCGGCCCAGGCGGGGCACAGGTCGATCACAGAGAAGAGTCGTACGGCTACGCGAACGGCACGATCGTGTGCGGGTGTCGGGTGGGAGCGCTCCAACGGTCGATTCGGCGCCATGCCATGGGCCAGAATGAGCCCGTGCCTTCCCTGTTGCTGATCGAGGACGACGACGCCATCCGCACGGCCCTGGAGCTCTCACTGACGCGCCAGGGGCACCGTGTCGCCACCGCCGCCACCGGCGAGGATGGTCTCAAGCTGCTGCGCGAACAGCGGCCGGATCTGATCGTTTTGGACGTGATGCTGCCTGGCATCGACGGCTTCGAGGTGTGCCGGCGGATCCGGCGTACCGACCAGCTGCCGATCATCCTGCTCACCGCGCGCAGCGACGACATCGACGTCGTGGTGGGCCTGGAGTCGGGCGCGGACGACTACGTGGTCAAGCCCGTGCAGGGCCGGGTGCTGGACGCCCGGATCCGCGCGGTGCTGCGGCGCGGTGAGCGCGAGGCCAACGACGCGGCGACCTTCGGCTCCCTCGTGATCGACCGCGCGGCGATGACCGTGACGAAGAACGGCGAGGACCTCCAGCTGACGCCCACCGAGCTGCGGCTGCTGTTGGAGCTGAGCCGCCGGCCCGGACAGGCCCTGTCCCGGCAGCAGTTGCTGCGTCTGGTGTGGGAGCACGACTACCTGGGCGACTCCCGCCTGGTGGACGCGTGTGTGCAGCGGCTGCGCGCCAAGGTCGAGGACGTACCGTCGTCGCCGACCCTGATCCGTACCGTGCGCGGCGTGGGCTACCGGTTGGACACGCCTCAGTGACGAAGGCCCGAGGGGGGATCCGCGGCTGGGCCGCGGCTCGCAGGAAAGTGCAGTCCCGGATCCGTTTCACCAGTCTGCGGCTGCGTCTGGTGGTCGTCTTCGGTCTGGTGGCGCTCACGGCCGCCGTGTCGGCGTCCGGCATCGCCTACTGGCTCAACCGCGAGGCGGTGCAGACGCGCGCGCAGGACGCGGCGCTCAACGACTTCGAGCGCGAGATGCAGAGCCATGTGAGCACCCTGCGCCCGAACCCGACCCAGGACCAACTGCGGATCGCGGCGCGGAAGATGGCGGACGGCGGCGAGCGCTCCAGCGTGCTGCTGATCGCCCGGGGCGCCGACGGCGAGACGGTCTCCGGATCCTCCACCGACAACGCGCTCACCGGCTTCTCGCTGGAGGACGTACCCGCGTCGCTGCAGAAGGCCGTCAACAAGCGGCAGAAGCTCACCTCGGGCAACAAGCACGCGTACCACGTGTACTGGCAGCGGGTCATCGACGGCGACACCCCGTATCTGGTGGGCGGCGCGAAGATGATCGGCGGCGGGCCGACCGGCTACATGCGCAAGTCCCTCGCGGAGGAGGCGAAGGACCTCAACTCCCTCGCCTGGTCCCTCGGTATCGCCACGGGCCTGTCGCTGATCGGCTCGGCGCTGCTCGCGCAGGCCGCCGCGACGACCGTGCTCAAGCCGGTGCAGCGCCTCGGCGTGGCCGCCCGGCGCCTCGGCGAGGGCAAGCTCGACACCAGACTGCGGGTCTCCGGCACGGACGAACTGGCCGACCTCTCCCGGACGTTCAACCTGGCGGCGGAGTCGCTGGAGAAGAAGGTCGACGACATGAGCGCCCGCGAGGAGGCCTCCCGCCGCTTCGTAGCCGACATGTCCCACGAACTCCGTACGCCGCTGACCGCGATCACCGCCGTCACGGAGGTGCTGGAGGAGGAGCTGGACGCCGACACGGGCAGCCTCGACCCCATGATCGAACCGGCGGTACGGCTCGTCGTCAGCGAGACCCGCCGCCTCAACGACCTGGTCGAGAACCTGATGGAGGTCACCCGCTTCGACGCGGGCACGGCCCGGCTCGTCCTCGACGACGTCGACATCGCCGACCAGATCACCGCCTGCATCGACGCCCGCGCCTGGCTGGACGCGGTGGAACTGGACGCCGAGCGCGGCATCATCGTCAATCTCGACCCGCGCCGCCTGGACGTGATCCTGGCGAACCTGATCGGCAACGCGCTCAAGCACGGGGGCTCCCCGGTGCGCGTCTCGGTGCGCACGGAGGGCGAGAACCTGTTCATCGAGGTGCAGGACCACGGCCCCGGCATCCCCGAGGACGTCCTCCCGCACGTCTTCGACCGCTTCTACAAGGCGAGCGCCTCCCGCCCACGCTCCGAGGGCAGCGGCCTCGGCCTGTCCATCGCCCTGGAGAACGCCCACATCCACGGCGGCGAGATCAGCGCCGCCAACTCCCCCAAGGGCGGCGCGGTCTTCACCCTGCGTCTGCCCCGCGACGCGGCCTCCCTGGTCGCGAGGGAACGGGACGCACGGGACGGCGAGCAGGGCGACGGCGGCCCGGCGGGCACCGAAGGGGACGGCCAGTGACGATACGAGACGCCCGAGCCGTACGCGTCCTGGTCGCGACCGGGGCACTCACCGGCCTCCTCGCCGGTTGCGGCATCCGCGCGACCCAGGTGCCGACGGACTTCGGCCCGGCGCCCTCGATGGTGCCGTGCGAGCTGTCGGCGACGGACCTCTCGACCCAGGCGACCCCCTCGGGCATGCCGGTCGAGGTGTTCCTGCTGTGCTCAGGGGCGCTCGTCCGCGTCAACCGCTCGGTGGAGGTGGCCCAGAAGAGCACCGAGGAGGCCCAGCGGCGTGTCGTCGTGGCACAGGGCCTGCTGGACGCCCTGGCCGGCGATCCCAGCGACGTGGAGGACGAGGCCGGTCACACCACCGCCGTCCCGCCCGGCCTCACGGTGACGGGCCCCACCGCCGACGACCCCGAGGACACCCTCCGCCTGTCCACCGCGCCCGACGCCCTACCCCGCTACGCGCTGGCCCAGATCGTCTGCACCTTCGCCGACTCCGCCGCCGCCGGCGACAACGGCTCGGTGGTCCTCGGCAGCACGAGCGCCGAGTCGCTACGCCGCTACGAGTGCACCCAGGAGACCGAGTCCTCCCCGGGCGAGGGCAACCCGCCTTCCGAGGAGATCAGCGGCTCCTGACGGACGCCCACTGCCCTGGCTTCACGCGCCGGGCACCTCTCCGACCGACAGCACCTTGGCAGGACCACTGCAACGGAGGCTGGCGAGTGAGCCGAAGGGGCGCGCCTGTGTCGAGGGCGCGAGCGCGCGGAGGCCCCGACGAAGGAGGGGTCGAGCACGGTCGCGCACTCGACACAGGCTTCTGCGCCCCGGAGGCGAACCGAGCCTCGAAAAAGTTCCTGCAACCGATCGTGTCGGGGGCCGCGTCTTGGGGGGCGTGCAGCCTCAAGGTACGAACGGCGGTAGCGCCGGGGTCCGTGTCCGTGTGGCGGGGGGTGTCCTCCTCGCCGCGCATCTCGCGGTCGTTGCCTGGATCACGCTGCGTCCGCTGGACGTCACCTGGATGAGTCCCGCGAATCTGCGGCCGTTCGCCGGGATCAGAGCGGATCTCGCGCTCGGCTGGCCGGAGGCGGCCCACCGGATCGGTGAGGGACTGGCGCTGCTCGCTCCGCTGGGTGTCCTGCTGCCGATGCTGCACGGCAGGCTCGCCGTGTCGCCGCTCGCCTCGCTGGCCCGGTCGGTCGCGGCCGGGGCGCTGCTGTCGCTGGCCATCGAGTTGTTGCAGACCGGGGTGCCCGGTCAGGTCGTGGACATCGACTCGATCCTGCTGAACTCGGTCGGCGTGGGCCTCGCCCACCTCGCGGTCGTTCCGGCGCTCAGGTCGGCGTTGCGGCGGAGGGCCGAGACCCGGGTGCGGGCGGCACGGCCGCGCCCCGAGGAGTTGTCTCAGGGTCGGACCCCGACGATTCCCAGGGTCGGGATGGCTCCGTAGAGGGACGCTTCGTCCGCTTCGTCCCCGTAGCGTCGAAGGTGTGGAGAAGAGAGCGGTGGCCGCTTCGAGGCCCCGTCCCACCGTCGGCCTCCGGTCGACGTCCTACGCTGACGAAGGAGCCCTCATGAGCCGCCTTGCCCGCCCCACCGAAGGCCGGATGATCGGCGGAGTGTGCGCCGCGCTGGCACGGCGCTTCGGTACCTCCGCGACCACGATGCGCGTGATCTTCCTGGTGTCGTGCCTGCTGCCCGGCCCGCAGTTCCTGCTGTACATAGCCCTGTGGATCCTGTTCCCCTCGGAGGGCAAGGCCCGCGCGGCTTGGTGACGCGCGCCGGCCGACGACCGCCGGCCGGCGCACACACCGGCGGGGCGCACCCTTCGAAGGGTGCGCCCCGTTCGGCTGTCGCGATGCGCCTCAGGCGGCGGGGCCGCCGAGGGGGAGGCCGTTGACGCCGAGGCCCTTGGCGGGGAGGGTCTTGCCGACGGGGAGGCCGCCGAGCAGTCCCGCGACGGGGGCGGTGGGACCCTCGGCGAGGACGTTGGTGGCGGCGGGCTGGGCGGCTTCGAGGCCGGCGCCGAGCGCGCTCTGCCCCTGGGCGAGGGCGCCGGAGGCGACCGGCAGCACCTTCGAGACGTTCTCCACGGGCAGTGCCTGGGTGACGGTGCCCAGGGCCTGGGAGGCGTCGGGGGCACCCGGTGCGGCGTTCGCGGCGCCCGCGCCCGCGGCGGCGATGGCGGCACCGACGACGGCGACACCGAGGGTCTTGGCAGCAGACTGCTTCATGTTGAATGCGTCCTTGGAATGCGTTTGACGGGTGGTGAGCGGTGCCGAAACGTAAACACCAAAGTCCCGCCGGAGGCAAACATCGAAAAGCGGCCGCGTCGCCGTCGGCGCGACCGCTTCCCGATGCCGCTGCTCAACCCTGTTCGTCGACAGAACCGCTGGTGGAAGCCGTCTGACGGAACAGCCATTCGGATTTCAACTCGGCGTATCCGGGCTTGATCACGTCATTGATCATGGCCAGTCGTTCATCGAAAGGAATGAATGCTGACTTCATAGCATTGACCGAGAACCACTGCATGTCGTCGAGCGTGTAACCGAAAGCGTCGACAAGATGCTCGAATTCACGGCTCATGCTCGTGTGCGACATCAGGCGGTTGTCCGTGTTCACGGTGGCCCGGAAGTGCAGTCGCCGCAGCAGTCCGATGGGGTGCTCGGCGTACGAACGGGCCGCGCCGGTCTGGAGGTTGGAACTGGGGCACATCTCCAGCGGGATGCGCTTGTCGCGGACGTAGGAGGCGAGGCGGCCGAGCTTCACGGAGCCGTCCTCGTGGACCTGGATGTCGTCGATGATGCGGACGCCGTGACCGAGCCGGTCGGCGCCGCACCACTGCAACGCCTGCCAGATGGAGGGGAGTCCGAAGGCCTCGCCGGCGTGGATGGTGAAGTGGTTGTTCTCGCGCTTGAGGTACTCGAAGGCGTCGAGGTGGCGGGTGGGCGGGTACCCGGCCTCGGCGCCCGCGATGTCGAAGCCGACGACCCCCAGGTCGCGGTAGCGGTTGGCGAGTTCGGCGATCTCCAGGGCGCGGGCCGCGTGCCGCATGGCGGTGAGCAGGGCGCCGACGCGGATGCGGTGGCCGTCGGCCCTGGCCCGCCGCTCGCCTTCCCGGAAGCCCTCGTTGACGGCCTCGACGACCTGTTCGAGGGTGAGCCCGCCTTCGAGGTGCTGTTCGGGGGCGTAGCGGACCTCGGCGTAGACGACGCCGTCGGCGGCGAGATCCTCGGCGCACTCGGCGGCGACGCGGAAGAGGGCGTCGCGGGTCTGCATGACGGCGACGGTGTGGGAGAAGGTCTCCAGGTACCGCTCCAGCGAGCCGGAGTCGGCGGCCTCGCGGAACCAGGCGCCGAGTCGGTCGGCGTCGGTCTCGGGGAGGTGGGAGTACCCGCTGTCGCGGGCGAGTTCGACGATGGTTCCGGGGCGCAGGCCGCCGTCGAGGTGGTCGTGCAGCAGAACCTTGGGAGCCCGGCGGATCTGGTCCGAGTCCGGGGTGGTACCGGTCGGGTCGGTCTGGTTCGTCATTTTCGCACGATAAGCCCTACGCGCGTAGAGCGCCTGTCGGGCGGTCCTGTCGATACCCAACGGTGACCCACAGGACGGGTGGCGTACACCATGTCTTCTGACACTGTTCTGTCATGGCGCAGCAAGCAATGCCGGTACGTACGCCCCGACTTGGGCGGACGATCGGCCCGGAGCCGAGCACGGTCAGCGGGGTCGTCCTGCTGCTCCCGGCCGGCGACGAGGCATCCACCCGCAGGCCCTCCCCCATGCTGGCGACGGCGTCCGTGCGCGCCCTCGGCCGCCGGCTCGCCCGCGCGGGCCGTACGGCGGGGCTGGCCACGCATGTCGTGCACTACCGCTACCGGGGGTGGAACGGTTCGGAGGCGCGGCTGGCGCGGGACGCCGAGTGGGCCGTGGACGAGGTCGTCCGGCGGTACGGAGACGTCCCGGTGTGTCTGGCCGGGCTCCACATGGGGGCGCGGGCCGCGCTGCACGCGGGCGGGCACGAGGCCGTCAACTCCGTGCTGGCCCTCGCTCCCTGGTTGCCGGAGGAGGACGTGGCGGCGCCGCCCGAACCGGTGAAACAACTGGCCGGGCGGCGGGTGCTGATCGTGCACGGGACGAACGACGAGCGGGTGGACCCCGAGCTGTCGTTCCGGTTCGCGGCGCGGGCGAAGAAGACGAACCCCGACATCTGCCGGTTCGAGGTGCACGCTGATCGGCACGGGCTGACGCAGTACCGGGACGAGGTGCATGCGCTGGCGGCGGACTTCGTGATGGGGGTGCTGTTCGGGACGGCGTTCGCCCGGCCGGTGGAGGACGCGTTGGCGGCGCCGCCGCCGCTGGGGTTGCGGATGCCGCTTGCTTCCGGGTTCGGGAGGGCTCGCTCACAAAGGGGTGCCTGAGGTCTGTGGCGCGGCCGCGGGTCCGGTGGGGCGACGGCCCTGCGGGCCGCGTCAGTCGTGGAGGAGGCGGCCTCTTCTCGACAGCAGGAACTTCTTGAAGGCGGCCACCGGAGGTGTGTCCGGGTGGCCGTCGAGCCAGGCGACGCCGATCTCCCTGGCCGCCCTCGGGGCCGTGACCGTCAGCTCCACCACCCCCGGCCGGGGGACGGCGGGGGGTGGTGGAGC
>NZ_JARGEE010000041.1:0-34170 GCF_033794485.1 Streptomyces sp. MB09-02B | reverse complement strand
GCGCCGGCGCGGGCGGGGGTGCGGGAGGTCCTGGAGGAGACCGGGATACGGCTCGACGAGGTGCCCCGGCTGCTGGTGGTCGACTGGGAGGCACCGGTGGCGCCGAGGTACGGAGGGCTGCGGCTGCTGTTCGACGGGGGCCGGCTGGACGTCAGCGGTCCGCAGCGGCCCGTACTGCCGGGGCCCGAGCTGCGTGACTGGCGGTTCGTCACGGAGGGGGAGGCCGCGGATCTGCTGCCGCCGGTGCGGTACGAGCGGTTGCGGTGGGCGTTGCGGGCGCGGGAGCGGGGCGCTGCGCTGTACTTGGAGGCGGGGGTCCCTGTGTAGGGGGTGACTCTTCGCGCCGCCGCCGTTTCGGGGTCGGTTGTGAGGCGGGTGCGGGTGGGCTGTGGTTGCTCGCGCGGTTCCCCGCGCCCCTTTCGGGGCGCGGGTTCGCTCAGCGGTTTGCGTAGTTCCGCAGGAACAACGCCTCTGTCACCGACATGCGCTCCAACTCCCCCGGATCCACGCTCTCGTTGACCGCGTGGATCCGGGCCTCCGGTTCGCTGAGGCCGATGAGGAGGATCTCGGCGTCGGGGTAGAGGGCGGCGAGGGCGTTGCAGAGGGGGATGGAGCCGCCGTGGCCCGCGTACTGCATCTCCTGGCCCGGGTGGGCTACGGCCATCGCCGCCGCCATCGCCTCGTACGCCGGGCTGGAGGTGTCGGCGCGGAACGCCTGGCCGTGGCCGATGAGTTCGCAGCTGACCCGGGCGCTCCACGGGGTGTGGGCCACCAGGTGGGCCTCGAGCAGCTTGATCGCCTGCTGGACGTCCACGCCCGGCGGGACGCGCAGCCCGATCAGGGCGCGGGCGCTCGCCTGGATCGACGGGGTCGCGCCGACCACGGGCGGGGCGTCGATGCCCAGCACGGTGGCGGCGGGGCGCGCCCAGATCCGGTCGGCGACCGTGTCGGCGCCGACGAGTTCCACCCCGTCGAGCACCTTGGCGTCCTCGCGGAACTGCGCGTCGGCGTACTGCAGGCCGTCCCAGGTCCCGTCGTTCGCGAGGCCGTCGACGGTCGTCGTGCCGTCCTCGGCGCGCAGGGAGTCCAGCACGCGGATCAGCGCGGCCAGCGCGTCGGGGGCCGCGCCGCCGAACTGGCCCGAGTGCAGGTTGCCTTCGAGGGCGTCGACGCGCACCCGCATCAGGACCATGCCGCGCAGGGAGGAGGTGACCGTCGGCAGGCCCACCCGGAAGTTGCCCGCGTCGCCGATGACGACGGTGTCGGCGGCTAGCAGGTCGGGATGTGCCTCGGCGTACTGCTGGAGGCCGCCGGTGCCCATCTCCTCGGAGCCCTCGACGATCACCTTGACGGTGACCGGCACCCCGCCGTTCGCCTTCAGGGCCCGCAGCGCCAGCAGGTGCATGATCACACCGCCCTTGCAGTCGGCGGCGCCCCGCCCGTACCAGCGGCCGTGGCGCTCGGTCAGCTCGAAGGGCGGCGACACCCACGCGGCCTCGTCGAGCGGCGGCTGCACGTCGTAGTGGGCGTAGAGGAGGACCGTCCTCGCGCCCTCGGGGCCCGGGAGGCAGCCGTACACGGACTGGGTGCCGTCGGGGGTGTCCAGCAGGGCCACGTCCTCGAAGCCCTCGGCGCGCAGCGCGTCGGCGACCCAGCGCGCGGCGCCCTCGCTCTCGCTCCGCGGGAACTGGTCGAAGTCCGCCACCGACTTGAAGGCCACCAGTTCGGTGAGCTCCTCCTTCGCCCGGGGAAGCAGCGAGGCGACGGTCTCGGCGACCGGGTTCGACGGCATGGGCACGCTCCTGGTGGGTGCGACGTTGTCCTTCTGGGTACGGGGCCGCACGCGCTCCTGCCCGGGGTGTCGGTGTAGGGCGCATGCGCTGCCGATCCTCCCACAGCAGCCCGCGGCGTCACCCGCCGTAGGATGCGTGGGACAGGTGCGGCAGGCGGCTGGATCGGGAGCAGTAGACCATCGTGAGCAGCGAGAACTCTTCGGCGGACGACGTGCAGCGGGTGTGGGACGTCGTCGTGGTGGGCGCGGGCCCCGCAGGGGCTTCGGCCGCCTACGCGGCGGCGGTCGCGGGACGCAGCGTCCTGTTGCTGGAGAAGGCGGAGCTGCCGCGCTACAAGACGTGCGGCGGCGGCATCATCGGCCCCTCGCGCGACGCGCTGCCGCCCGGTTTCGAACTTCCCTTCAAGGACCGGGTGCACGCGGTCACCTTCTCCCTCGACGGCCGCTACGCCCGCACGCGCAAGTCGAAACAGATGCTGTTCGGGCTGATCAACCGGCCGGAGTTCGACCAGCAACTCGTCGAGCACGCCCAGAAGGCGGGCGCCGAACTGCGGACCGGGGTCACGGTCACCCGCGTCGAGCAGCACGGCTCGGCGGTGCCCGACCGGCGTACGGTCGCCGTCGTCCTCCAGGGCGGGGAGACGCTGCTCGCGCGGGCCGTCGTGGGCGCGGACGGAAGCGCCAGCCGCATAGGGGCGCATGTCGGGGTGAAGCTAGACCAGGTCGACCTGGGCCTGGAGGCGGAGATCCCCGTCCCGGAGACGGTCGCCGAGGACTGGAAGGGGCGTGTCCTCATCGACTGGGGCCCCATGCCCGGCAGTTACGGGTGGGTGTTCCCCAAGGGCGACACGCTCACCGTGGGCGTCATCTCCGCGCGCGGTGAAGGCGCCGCCACCAAGCGGTACCTGGAGGACTTCATCGGGCGGCTCGGCCTCGCCGGCTTCGAACCGAGCGTCTCCTCCGGGCACTTGACGCGCTGCCGTGCCGACGACTCACCGCTCTCGCGGGGCCGGGTGCTGGTCTGCGGGGACGCGGCGGGGCTGTTGGAGCCGTGGACCCGGGAGGGCATCTCCTTCGCGCTGCGCTCGGGGCGGCTCGCGGGGGAGTGGGCGGTGCGGATCGCCGAGGCGCACGACGCGGTGGACACCCGCCGCCAGGCGCTGAACTACGCGTTCGCCGTGAAGGCGGGGCTCGGTGTCGAGATGAGCGTCGGCAAGCGGCTGCTGATCGCCTTCGAGCGGCGGCCGGGGCTCTTCCACGCGGCGCTCACCGGATTCCGGCCCGCGTGGCGGGCCTTCGTGGACATCACGCGTGGGTCGACCTCCCTGGGCGAGATCGTCCGCAACCACCCGATCGCCCAGCGCGCGCTGACCGCCTTCGACAAGTAGGCGCGCCTTCGACAAGCAGGCCCGCGCTTGGGCAGGTGGGCCCGCGCTTCGGCAGGTGGGCCCGTCCGTCGCCCGCGCCGCCGCCGACACCTCCGCCGGCACCCCCGCCGGTCACCGCTGGACGGTGATCCGGAAGACGGGGTGCTTCGGCGCGGCGGCGAGCAGTTCCGCGTCGGTGGAATCGGCGGTGACGTCACCGAAGAACCGGCCCACTTCCCAGCCCCACTTCAGGTAGGTGTGCAGCACGACGGGCTTCTCGCCGTCGCGCAGCTCGACCGCCGTGAACTCCTGCACCACCCGGCGGCCCACCTGGAGCCGTCCGCCGCCCGCCGCCCGCATGTTGCGCACCCACTCCGAGTGGACGCGCGCCGAGACCAGGTAGGGGCCGCCCTCGTACGGCAACGGGTTGACCGGCAGCCGACGCCACTCGCCGCTCCTGCGGCCGCGCACGGAGAGTTCGGCCGTGCCGAGGAGGCTGACGCCGTGGCGGGCCAGCCGGGACTACGCACTGCGCCAGTTCACCCACGACTCCCGGGTGCCCCGTGACATCCGGCTTCCCGCGCAGCCCGAGAGGCGGCGGTGCTGTGCGGGCGGGGCTGCAACCACGGCGTGGACGAGGTGGGGCGCCTGGTCGCGCTCGCCGCAGGATCGCTGGCCGGAAAGGGCCCACCGCAGGTGCGTGAACCCGGCCAGGGGCCGCAAAGCTCACACCTGCCCGAATCGCACACGCGGCACCCTCCGGGTGCCGGGGTGTACAGTTTTTCCGGAACGCATTCCGTTTACTGTTCTAAACGGAATGCGTTCCGGAAAATGAGCCGGGGCGATCGAAGGAGGATGCCGCATGCCCACCGCCCCCCGTAGGACCAGGAGCGATGCGCTGCACAATCGCGAGCGACTGCTGGAAATCGCCGCGCGCGCCTTCGCCGAGCAGGGCCCGGAGGCCACGCCGGCCGCCATCGCCAAGCAGGCGGGCGTCGGAGTCGGCACCCTCTACCGGCACTTTCCGACACGTGAAGCCCTCCTCGTCGCCGCCCATACGCGGCAGATCACCCTCGTGTGCGAGAAGGCCGACGACCTCGTCGCCCGGCACACCGGCGCCGAGGCCACCCGGGCATGGCTGGACCACTTCCTGGACCACGCGATGGCCAACAGCAACATGTGCGCGGCCCTGAACGCCGCCCTCGCCTCCGATGCCGACCCCTACGCCCATACGCGCACGCTCCTGAACGACGCCGTCACCACCCTGATCGACGCCGGAGCCCGGGACGGCTCCCTGCGCGCCGACATCACCCCGGGCGACGCCCTGCTCCTGGTGGGCAGCGCCGCCGCCTGGGCACAGCACAGCACCAGGGAGCAGGCCCACCGGCTCGTCGAACTCCTCATGGACGCGCTGACCAAGAACGCGAACGTGGCCTGAACCCGCACCGCCGCACCGACGGGGCGGCGTTACGCCCGCAGAACTGAAAGGCATCCACCATGGCAACGACCCTCATCATCGGCGCGTCCGGAACAGTCGGATCGCAGCTCGTCAACGAACTGGACAAGGACCACGAGGGACTTGAGGTCCGCCTCGCGACACGGCGCGCCGATGTCGCCGAGCAGTGGCGCGCCCAGGGGCGCGAAGCCGTCCTGCTGGACTTGAATCGCCCCGAGCAGTTCGCCGAAGCACTGGACGGGGTCGACCGGGTCTTCCTCCTGACCGGGTACACCGCGGACATGCTCCACCAGAGCAAGATGTTCGTCGACGCCGCCGCGCAGGCCGGGGTGGCCCACATCGTCCACCTCGGCGCCTTCAGCTCCGGCCGCCACTGGATTCCCCACTACAGCTGGCATGAGCTCATCGAGACCTACATCGAGGCCAGCGGGATCGCGTGGACGCACCTGCACCCCAACGTCATCACCGACACGGTGCTGGCTACGGTCGCCGAGACCGGCTCGTTCAACGTCCCCTGGCAGGAGAGCGCACGCGGGTGGGTGTGCGCCGCCGACATCGCCGCGGTCGCAGCTGCAGTGCTGCGTGAAGGACCAGACGAACACGGAGGCAGGAACTACTGGCTGAGCACGGAAATGGCCACAGGTCCGCAGGTCGCCAAGACCCTCAGTGATGTGCTGGGAACCGAGATCACGTGCTCTGTGTCGGGCCCCGACGACTTGGCGGCGTACGTGAGCTCAGTCCCTTCAGCCGCCGATCGCCTTTACATGGAGAGCGCTGTCGCGACGATGCGCCAGACAGTGCTCGGCAACATGGGATTTGAGGCCGTCGTCCGCGACGATGTCCAGACCGTTCTGGGACGCCCTGGGACCACGATGGAGGAGTGGGCGCGGGAGAACCTCGGTCCAACGGCCTGAGTCCGGACGATCCGGTGCCAGGCGTACCGGTGCCGTTCAGCGGCGGGCGTCGCCCGGAGCCAGAAGACTGGTCAGCTCGGCGATCGCCTCGGGTGACGGCTTGAAGTAGCGGCGGACGTTCTCCGGTTTCTCGTGCCGGGACTTGGCCATCAGCATCAGCAGGGAGGCGCCTTGCTCGCCGAGGTGAGTCAGGGCGCTATGCCTTGTGTCCGCAGAGGCCGTGTGCGGTCGGGTGCGTGTTGCCATTGAGCAGGTCCGCTGCCGGCGCCGCGTTCGCGACGATGACAGCGGCTTGTGTTGCATTCCGAACCCGCTGATGTGACGCAGGTCACTGCAAGGGTCTTGATGGTGGAAGGTGAAGCCGAGTGCATCCGCTGTGGCAGGGTCGGGGCCATGCCTTTTGATCACAACGATCACTATCACCGTCTGCTGTTGCGCCAGGTGCCGCGGAACTGCGGTGCGGCACTGGATGTGGGGTGCGGGACTGGCCAGTTCGCGCGTCGGCTCACTCACCTGGGCATAGAGGTCGATGCGATCGATCCGTCGGAGGAGGCCATCGCGGAGGCTCGCGCGCTGTCCGGCCGGATGACCGGTGACCGGAGTCCGCGCTTCCAGCACGCGGACGTGACTGAAGTCGAACTTCCCAAGGCGTACTACGACTTCATCTCGTGCCTCGCCAGCATTCACCACATGCCGTTCGACACCATCGCCGCATTGCGTGACGCGCTTGCGCCCGGCGGGGTCCTCGTGATCTTGGGGTGCTATCCGGAGAGGGCCCGGCTCGACTGGGCTTGGAGCCTGGCAGCTGTGCCCGTCAACGCCGTCGCCAGGCTGGCTGTCGCTGTGAGGGACAAACTCCGCTCTGTCTCTGCTGCGACTCGTCGGGAAGGGGTGAAGGCGCCGGTGAGACAGCCGGCCATGCCCCTGGCCGAGATCCGCCGGGGAGCCGCGGTGCTGCTGCCCGGATGCAACATCCGCAGGCTCCTGTTCTGGCGTTATCTGCTCGTGTTTCGCAACCCCGGCTGACGGGACCACGTGGTGTTTCCCCTCTGCTCCGTCCCGCATCAACTGCAGGTTCCGATCACTGTGGTCCGCGGAGCGGGAAGGCGGCTGACTCGGTTTGTCCCTGCAACGGCTTGACGGAGCCGAACGATCTCCGCGTGCTGTGCGGCCAGCCGGGCCAGGGCCTGGCTGCGGAAGTCGCTGAGCTCTTCGACTGTCTCTTCCGACCGGGCCAGCCGTTCCCGGAGCCTGGTGTTCTCTGCCTTCAGCCGGGTGATCTGGGCTTCGCGAGGATCGAGGATCTCGCCGGTCTCGCGCATGGCGTCCAGACGTCGCTCGAACTCGACGCGGAGGTGTGCGTAGGGGCGGGTGCCGTAGAAGGCCGTGCGGTCGACGCCCGCTTCGCGGGCGAGGGTCTTCCGCCGGGGCGGGATAATGGTGGAGTCGGGTATTGGAACTGCCCGAATACCCCAGGCTCATCGGTCCTGGATGTCCGGCAAAGTGGTATCCGAGGCGGCATAGAGGAACTGCAGGAGCTTGCCGTATGCCTCGCTGTGCGCTCTATCACATTCTGCCCCGTGCTGCGGCGTTTCTGTTTCATTGTCAACCGCGTGCAGCCAGTCGATGACGGCGCCGAAATACGGCGCCAAAGCGCCTGTTGCCGCTTGCGCGGCAGTGCCCATCTCGCTGGGACCTTCCATGAAAACGATGTGCTGAAGGCGGTCGAGCTGGCGGTGCAGAGTTCGTGCTTCGTTCCAGAGGCGGCGGGCGGCTTGGCGGCGCTCTTCGCGTTCCTCGGGAGGGTCACTTGCTTCGATGCCTCCAAGTTTGATGCCCGCTTCGCTCAGCGTTCCGTGTACTAGGTGACAGCTTTCAGCGAAGGCCAGGTAGGCACTTTTGCGCGATTCGCGAAGGGTACGAGTCCGTTCAGCATCCATCTGAAGGCGGGCTTGCCTCAGCTGCGTCTCGGACTGGATCTCGGCCTGTTGCTCTGCCTTCCTTCCGGTGATCCAGGCGGATGCCGTAGCGCCGACCGCGCCGACCGCGGCGCCGATGACGCCACCGAGGAGTCCTGCAAGTCCTGCGTCCATGGCGTGATTCTGGTGGCCAAGCGATGCGGTTGCCAGTGGGACGCGATCATTGCGCCTAGCCACTCAGTCAGGTCACTGTGGGCCTCTGCGGCTGACCTCGGCTGCGTAGGCGCCCCAGTCTCCAGCGGCGGACCGCTGCCACTTGACGGCGACGGTGATGTGGATGCCGAGCTTGCGGAGCCGTTCTCCCATGGCCCAGGCGCTGATCGGACGGCCGGGCTGGCCGCCGGGGAAGAGCCAGGGCGAGGCTGTGCGGGCGAGGACGGCATGGCTGCGACGAACGGCGACTTGTTGAAGGGCCAGGTCAGCGACAGGTTCGGGCAGGTCTATCGGAACGTCGCCGAGGCGGATGCGGACCGCTCCGCGTGTCTCCTCTATGTGGTCGACGGTCAGCCGGGAGATCGCCGAAGGCCACTGGGCATAGAGGAGCAACAGCAGCCCGGCCAGGCGGTCTTCGGTGTGGATGGTGTCGTCGTGCAGAAGGCGGCGGGCGGTGGCCCATCGGGCTTCGTTGTCCATGGGCTGGGAGGGGCCGGTCCATTTCACGGCGGGGAAACTGAGGTCGCTGGCGATTTTCCGTGCGAGTGCCCAGCGGACGAAGTGGCCTGCTTCCTGGCGAAGGCGGGCCTCATCGCTGGTCAGCCACCGTTCGAGGTCGAACTGGCGGCAGGTGGCGACGGTCAGGTCGTGCTCGGCGAGCCAGCCCAGGAGGATGACGGCGGCCCGGAGGTGCTGGCGGACGACGACGAGCTGTTCGTGGGTGACGTCTTCGCCGCGGGTGCGGTGACGAAGACGCCGCACCAGGTGCCAGGTCGCGTATCGGTGCAGGATCTGGCGCCCGTCGGCGGTCGAGTGGGAGGTGATGACATCGTTCACGACGCGTTCGAGACGGATCATCTGCTCGTCCCGTGCGGGCAGGGCGCCGGTGGCCACGAGGACGCTGCGGAGGTGTTCGACGACCTTGCCGTCCGGAAGCTCGTCCAGGGCCTCGTGGGTCAGCGGCCGGCGGCCGGAGCCGAGGTCGGACAGGACCGTGGAGTCGATGCCGCCGGACAGCCATTGCATCGCCGTCGTGGTCCGTTCCGTGTTGGCCAACGACTCGTGGAGGGAGCGTAGTTCGGTAGGAGCGGTGCCAGACGGGCCGGTCAGCAGCTCGTCGAGACGTTGTCGGAGAACGCAGCGGCGGCATGGTCCGGCGACCCGGAGCCGTTCGGCTTTCCCGCAGACGGGGCAGGGGCGCCAGAGTTCGGGGTCCGGCGTGGTGCAGGGGCCGCAAACGGGCGCTCCGAGGTGCCGGAGTGGATGCCGCGAAGGTGTCCGCAGCTGCTGCAGCGGGCTTGTCGCTGGTCACAGGCTCCGCACCGAGGCTGGCCGGTCAGGCGGGAGTGGGTGCAGGGGGCGGTGCGGCCGCAGATCGAGCAGACCAGGACGGGCAGCGGGCAGCAGTTGGGGCAGAGCGGTCCGTCGGCGATGCGGGTCTGTACCCGTCGTCGTTTGCCGCAGCTGATACAGACCTCGGTGTTCGCGGGGTCGGTGATCAGGCAGTTCGGACACAGCGGTCGTCCTTGGGGGTCGCGGGCGGCGGGCTCACGGCGGGCGCCGCAGCGTCCGCATTCGGTGACGCGGGACTTGGCGATGCAGTTGCGGCAGACGCGTTGCCGTCGAGTGGCCTGTGAAGGCGTACGACTCGGCGGCAGAGGGGACAGGCGGGCCGGACGATTCCGGCGACTTCGGCGTCATGAAGTACGTCGATCAGCCGGAGGACCGCGGTGACGGGGGCAAGGTGGCCGTTGCCGGTGAGCAACGAGGGGTTACCTTCCAGGACCCTAGCCAGTTTCTGCTGGTCGGCGGCCCGTGGCATGGTTCGGCGGACTGCATCGGCTATCAGATCCAGCTCGGCCTGCGGGTCCAGTTGGCGGATCACGCTGTGAACGACGGCGAGGGGATCACGGTCGTCGGTGTCGGGGCACTTCGCACATCGTGGCTGGCCAGACCGGTCACGGGTGGAGATGCGGCGGTTCTTTCCGCAAGCCGCGCAAGCAACGTAGACAGGTCCGCAGACTCCGCAGTACCAGTCCTGGCCGCGGCGTTGGAGCGTGCGCAGGTGCTTGCCGCACTCGGCGCAGACCGGCGGCGAGGTCGCCTGGGCCCCAGCGTTGCGTAGGGCGATGAGCAGATCACCGACGGCCCGGGGGCCGGGACCGGCCGTCGTCCAAGACCGCTGGGCGGCGGGCAAGCGCGGCGGCAAGCACACGGGACTTGGCCCGTTCGCCGGCGACGGCGGTGACCACGGCCCGGATCGTCTCAGGTCCGAGTTCCTTCTCAACTCGCGTGATCAGATCAGTGGCCAGGCCGATTCGGGTCGGTGACAGCACGGCCGTCATGGTCCGGGGCGGTCATGGACGGTCAACACCCCTGATCCTGGCTCGCTTTGGGCGCAGGCCACCGAGCCCCTCCGGGGGTGTCCCGCTGCCGCCCGCGGCGGCCTTCTTCGGCTTCTTCACGGTGCCGGCCGCGGCGATCGGCTCGATGAGGTCGTCCATGGTGCAGTCGAGGATGTCGAGCAGGGCCATGAGGATCTTCAGGCTCAGCCGTTCGGGCCGCTCGACGACGAGCCGGTAGACCTGGCTGGTGGACAGCGTGATACCGCGGTCGGCCAGAGGCGGGATGAGGTCGGTGGTGGAGAACATCCCGCGGTCCGCCATGACCTTGCGCAGGTGCCAGCGGTAGTCGAGTTTGCCGTCCATCCCGGTCCTCCCTCATCCCGCCCCGGCGAACGCCGGGGCCAGTGCCTTGTTCAGGGCAGTGTTCATGAAGTCGTCGCTGACGTGCGTGTAGATGGCGGTGGAGCTGTCGCGGTCGTGGCCGACTTGCTGCTGGATAAAACGACGGTCGACACCGTCCTCCGTGAGGTGGGTTACGTACGAATGGCTGATCGAATGCGGAACTAGATCTTTTGGGAGTTCTAGGGCATCGCGGTATGCCTCGAATCGATCGTTGATCGAACCAGGCTGAAGACGTCCCCCGCGTTCGGTGACCCAAAGCGCCGGGTGATCGGGAAACCCGAACCGCGGCCGGACGTTCTCGACGTAGTCGGCGACCGCTTCGACGGCCCAGTCCATCACCGACAGCACGTTCCGCCGTCGGGGCGGCTGACCCTTCTTCGCCTTGCCATAGCGGACGTTGAGCATGCCGTACCGGCCGAACTGCGGAGCCTTCGGGTTCCGCCCGAAGTCGACCACATCCAGTTTGGACGTCTCGGTCCGCCGCAGCCCCCATCCGTAGATGACCTTGAAGAGGGTGGCGTCGCGGTAGGCGGCGAGGGCGCCCTTGCGCTTGGACTTCACGGCGCGTTCGACCTGGTCGTCGGCGTAGTCGAGGAAACGCTGCAGTTCTTCGCGGGTGAACGGCCTCGCCTCCGGGTCGCCCTCGTGGTCCTGCAGGTGAGGGAGAGTGTTCCATTCGTGGGCGATCGCCACCGGGTGGGTGCCGAAGGCGTCCTCGCAGGCGTGCCCCCATCCGTAACGGGCGTCGATGAGGAACTCGGTGAACAGGCGGACATCGCCCTGGTAGCTGCGGATCGTGGACGGCGCCAGATGCTTCTCACCTGTCAATGAGGCCGACCACTCGTCCATGTGCCCTGGGGTCCACTGCCACGGGTATTCGTTCGCGAACTCGAAGAACCTGGATGGCGAGCAAGTCCAGTCCGTTTCCGTAGAGTTGGGATGCGCAGAAGTGCCGAAGAACGTGCGGCGTCAGCTTCTCGCCCCACCCCGGCAGATGCGCTTTGGCCGCGTTCTTGAGGCCGTCGCGCAGAGCGTCGTCTCCAACCCGGCGAGAGGAGCCGTCGGTGTTCTTGCGCTCAGACGGAAACAGCGGGGCGCCGGGGCGGGTGTGGTCGTCGTCGAACTGGCCCCAGACGTCTTCGATGAACCACCGAAGTGTCCGGTGTCGGCGCCGTTGATCAGCGGCACCATCCGCTCGCGCGGGCCCGAGCCGCGGGCCCCCTTGCCGTGGCGGACGTGGTTCTTGCCGAAGTGGCCCAGGTCCCACTTGATGTCGTCCAGGTCGAGCCCACATGCCTCGCTCACCCGCAGGCCGACCTGGGACAACAGCTTCGAGGCGGTGTAGTTCCTGGCGGTAGGGGCGAACGTGCGACAAGTCGGCAGTTCGCCACCCCAGCCGGTGAACAGTGTCCCGACCTCCGGCTCACTCGGAGGAATCCGCAGCTGGGCGTCCTTGGCCCCGCGCGGCTTGTTCATCTCGTCGATCGGGCACTCGACGACCCTGCCCGTCATCCGGTGGAGCTCGACCTTGCCGCAGCTCCAGGAACATGAAGTACGTGGTCCAGGTGCCCGACATCCCCGCGGATCGTGCCGTCCGCCAGCCCTGCCGAAACCCGCGCGAGGACAAACCCGGACAGTGCAGGAGACCATGCCGAGCTCGCGCGCGACGGCCCGCAGCGACAGCTTGGCGGCACCCTCGGCGGCCAGCTGTGTGCGCGCCGTGACGAGCTGCTCACCGCGCTGATCATCGACGCCTACGACTCGCTGGGCGAGGCGGCCGAGGCCGCGCACGCGAAGGCCGCCGGGGAGAGCCCGGCCGGGCAGTGGGTCGCCGTGTGCGAGGGAGTGCGGGAGTGGGCGTTGGCGCGGCCGCACGAGTACGCGCTGATCTACGGTTCGCCGGTGCCGGGGTACACCGCACCCGACGCGACGGTGCCGGCCGCCTCCCGGGTGGGGCTGGTGCTCATCCGGATCGTGCGCGACGCCCAGCAGGACGGCGGGGTGGCCGTACGGGAGCTGCCGCCCGAGCTGCGGCCCGAAGCACTGCGGATGGCCGAGGACTTCGCCCCCGGGCTGCCGCCGGAGGTGGCCGTGGGGTTGGTCGGCGCGTGGGCCCAGTTGTTCGGGCTGGTCAACTTCGAGGCGTTCGGGCAGTTCAACAGGGTGGTCGAGAACCGGGAGATGTTCTTCCGGAACGCCGCGCGCGGCCTTGCCCGCCATGTGGGACTGCCCGGCACACTCCCGGCGGAGCAGACGTGATCACGTCGCGCGGGTCAGTCGCACGACGGTGAAGCTGGGCGCCCGCGACCGCGCCCGACTCGTCGTCCTGGCCTACGAGTCCGGGTTGGTGTGGCCTGGCCGGCCGGGCTGAGCCGCGCCCGGCCCGCCGGGCGGTGCGGGAGCCTGCCGACTCGCCCGCAGGGCGTGCCTGAAACGGGTCAGCACGATCGTGACGACCGCGATGAACACCACCACGGTGGAGATGGCCGCGAGGGAACGGAGCAGGTTCGAGCGGCCGCGCAGGGAGCCGACGACGTCCGGCAGGAACTCGGTCACACCGAAATAGGCCGCGCCCGCCATCACCGCCCCCGCGAAGAGCGCGAACCCTATCTCCGTCGTCATGGCGTCCCGCTCGGCCTGCGTCCGTCTCCCCATGGACCGAGTGTGGAGGCGGCGGGCTTACGGGACAAGAAGGTCGGCGCGTCCGCCGGGCCCGTTTTCAGCCGATGCCCGAGGTCTCCCGCCACAGCCCGGCGAGTGCGGGGTCACCGAGGACGGCGGGGAAGGGAAGCCGGTTCCACAGCGCCAGGTGCAACCGGGACGCCGGGCCCGTGATCTCGCAGTCGGCGTCCGGGGCCCGTGAGACGTCCACACGTTCCGCCACCGGTGGTCCGGACGACAGCCGTACGGTCCAGACGGCGTCCGTGTCGGTCGCGCGCACCCGTAGGACACGTGGGGTCGCGGTGCGCACCCGGCTCTTGGGACGGGCGTGGAAGCCGAGCAGGAGTTCGTCGATGCCGTCGACCGCGAAGTCGGCGGGGAGGTTCGGGGCGATCTTCGCCGCGGGGTCGGCGGCGGAGTTCACGGAGGGGCCCACGACGGGCTCGACGGGGGGAGCGCCGGGCGCGTCGCCGAGCGCGGACTCCGCGTCGGCGCGGTGCACGGCCGTCTCGTGGGCCTGGCGGCGTGCCCAGAATGCCAGCGGCGAGGGGGCGGGCAGGAAGCTCCAGCAGGCGAGATCGGCGGGGGCGGCGCGCAGGGTGTCGAGGAGGCCCCGGTGACCCTCCTCGAACCAGGTCAGCAGAGCGTCACCGTCCAGTTCCTCCGGCCCGTCCGGGAGAGGGCGGGGTGTGGGGTGCTTCTCGGCGACGAAGGCCGTGGCCCAGCGGTGCACGGCTCCCGTGTGGCGTACCAGGTCCCGTACCCGCCACGACGGACAGGTCGGCACCTCGGCGTCGGTACCGGCCTTCCGGGCGGCCGTGGCGAGCAGTCGGCCTTCCTCGTCCAGGGCTCTGATGTGCTCAGCGGTCTCCCTGGGAGGAGTCTGCCGGACGGAGCGCGCCCGGAGCGCCGGTAGGGCGGACGCCCAGGGCACGCCGAAGTCCCCCGTGGTGTCAGGTGATGCCAGGCGGTGCCGGTGATGCAGGTGTCAGGGGGCCGCGCGGATCCGCCCGGGGTGACGTGTTCGCGCGCCCGGTTGCTCCTCGGCCAGCCACTCGGCGACGCTGCGCGCGATCGGCTGGCCGGTGTCCATCTCCACGAACCCGAACTGGCCGGACTGGTTGCACTCCAGGAACCACCAGTTGCCGTCCGTGTCCTCGGCGAAGTCGAAGGCACCGTAGGAGAGTTCGGCGTCCCGCAGATAGGCGCGCACGGCGGCGGCGGTGCGGGCCGGGACCTCCACCGGCTGCCAGGGCGCGGTGGAGGGTGCGAAGCGGACGTCGACCTCGTCGGGGTGCGCGTCCGGGGCGACCGCCTTGCGGGCGGCCAGCATCCGGTCACCGACGGCGGTGAGCCGGATGTCCGCCGTCTTGGCGATCCGGCGCTGCAGCAGCGTCGGTCCGAACGCCACGGCGGTGAAGTCGGTGCCGGGCGCGACCCGGCTCGTGGGGACCGTACGGGCCGGTTCCTGCGGGTGGGTGCCGGAGACCGGCTTCACCACCAGGTCCGGGAAGCGGTCGGCGAATTCGCGGGCGGCCTGCGGGAACGTGGTGATGAGGGTGGCCGGTACGGGGAGCCCGCAGCGCTGGGCGTGCCGCAGCTGCCACGGCTTGTGGCGGGCCCGCCGGGCCGCGTCCGGGTCGTTCATCCAGCGGGCCCCCGTGCCGCGCAGCATGCCGTACAGGGCCTGCGAGGACTCCTCGGTGAGCCAGGCTGACGGCTCGGCCACCCGGCTGGCCGGGAGCCCCGGCCGACGGAGCCAGATGGAGCGCAGTCCGCTCATGCTCACCAGGCGCCCGCCGGCGGACAGATGTCCACGGAAGGCGCCGTGCACGTACTCGCCGGAGAGAGCCACCCCGCCGGGGAGGTCGGCGGGGTCGAGCCGGACCACCGGGACGCCCGTCCTGTTCAGTTGTGCCACCACCAGGTCCGCCGTCACATCCTGTTCGCTGGTGAGGATCAGCACCGTCATCGTCGCCGGTCCGCGTTCAGTCGTCGAAATGGGTCTTCGAACCCGCGGTGGACGTCGTCGCCCCCAATTCCCGCATAAGGCCCTGGTCGTGAGCGGCTATCCGCCCGTCGGCGAGCACGTTCAACTGCAGCCCGGAGTCGTAGGTGTACGGAGCGCTGAACTCCAACTGCTCAGCGGAGCGAGCGTAGTTGAGCACGAACAGTCGCATCGTTTCTCCTTGTTCGGACCATCCGGAAAAAGCGGATGGTGACGCTCCGGCCGCCCTCTGTCCGGCCGGGTCGCAGTGTCTCCAGGGAGTTATACGAATCGAACGACTGAATGGTTGCCTCGTGTTCTCGGAGGGCTGACTTCATGCACCCCGAGGGGTCAAGAGGCAACGGTGAGTGGTCATTTCGCGGCAGAGTGACGGGTGGCGAAGGCGATGGCGGAGGCGAACGCGGCGAGTACCGCGACGCTGGTGAGTGCTGTGGGCAGGGAGAACCACTCGGCCATGAAACCGATCGCGGGCGGGCCGAGGAGCATGCCGAGATAGCCGAGCGTGGAGGCGGTCGCGACACCGCTCGGACCGGCCAGCGCGCCGGCCCGTTCGATGGCCACCGGGAAGATGTTGGCGAGGCCGAGACCGGTGACCGCGAAGCCGAGCAAGGTCGCCCAGACCGAGGGGGCGAGGGCGCCGAGCAGCATGCCGGCTGTCGCGGTGGCCCCGCCCGCCACGAGCACCGTGGTCCTGCCCAGGCGTTCCAGCAGGGTCGTTCCGGTCAGCCGGCCGACCGTCATGGCGAGCGCGAAACACGAGTAACCGATCGCCGCGACACCGGGTGAGGCGTCCAGGTCCGCCTCCAGGTGCAGGGCGCCCCAGTCGGCCAGCGCCCCCTCGCCGTACGCCGTGCAGCCGGCGATCAGGCCGAGGACGACCACCAGGGCGCGCGTACGGCTGTCCAGGCGGCCGGGATCGGGTCCGGGATCGGAGTCGGCGTGAGGGTCTCGTGGGCCGGTGTCCCGGGCAGGCTGCCCGGGGGTGCGGTCGAGGGGTGCCGGGGGCTCGTGGCGCAGCAGGGTGGGTGCGGCGACGGCGGTCACCAGGAGGCCGATCAGGGTGATGCCGAGCAGGTGGCGGGTGGGGGAGAGGGTGCCGGCGACGAGACTGCCGAGTCCGGCCCCGACCATGCCGCCGAGGCTGAACGCGGCGTGGAAACCGGGCATGATGGGCCGGCCGAGCGCGGCCACCAGGTCCACGGCCGCGCTGTTGAAGGCGACGTTGATCCCGCCGAAGGCCGCGCCGAACACCAGGAGCACCGCGCCCAGGGCGAGTGCCGTGTGGGTGAGCGGGGGCAGGGCCACGCTGAGGGACAGCAGCACGGCGCAGGCGACCGTCACCGGGTGGCTGCCGAAGCGGCGGCAGAGCCGACCGGTGAGCATCATCGTGATCACCGCTCCGGCGGACACGCCCAGCAGGGCGAGCCCCAGGGCGCCGGGCGAGGCGCCGGTCTGCTCCTTGATGGCGGGGATCCTGACCACCCAGCCGGCGAAGACGAAGCCGTCGAGGGCGAAGAAGGCGGTGATGGCGATACGGAGGGCTCGGAGGTTCGAGGGGTCGGTGGGGTGGCCCGGCACGGCGTTGTGCGATCGGGTTTTGTTTATTCGCGGCACAAAAGGAGGCTAAGTGGAGGACGGCACGGGGGGCAAGGTGGTGCGAGGCCGCTCTGACCTGCCGGGGCAGGCCGCGCCGCATCGGCTCCGCCAGCCGGACCGGCCGCGCCGCCGACGCGGCTGCGAGGAGTGTTGAACGGCGTACGGCTGCGTCCGCCGGTTACGGACGAGGACCTGCCCGAGCTCTCCCGGCTCGCGCCGCCGCACCTCTTCGAACGGCTGCACGCGGTCCCGTTCGCTGCCCTGCGCTCCCTGCGCTCCCTGCGCACCCGTCCGGGCCACCGGCGGCTCGACCGGGGAGGCCACCTCATGGCCCGCACCGATTCCTGTGACGCCCCCGGCCCGACGCGCGGCCGCACGTCGGCGTCTTCTGTCGGGGGAGTCAGCCAGTCAGCCATCGGGCCCACCTCGATCCGGGAGGGCCTCGCCGTCCGTCACGAGGGGCCCGGACGTGGGTCGTGGTGTGCTGCCGACCCTTCGGGGTTCTGTGGGGACTCGACCGGGCGCATGCCGTGCGCCGTGCGGGCGAACACCCGGCCGTGACTCCCGCCGCTGGGCGGGCGCGCCGTCATGGTCGTGTGGCGCCGCCTCCACGGCGCCCTGGCCCGCCCGAGGAGAGACCGATGCCCCGCCTTCCCCACCTGCCGGCCTTCGCGGCGGCCACCGCCGCCGTCGCCCTGCTCGCCGCGGCGCCCCCGCCGGACGGCGAGCAGACCGTGTCCCGTCCGCGTGTCGTCGCCCACTTCGACATCACCCGGGGCCAGACACCGGAGAACATCGCCCTGGAACCCGACGGCTCCGCCGACCTGACCTTCTCGACCGCCCGCCAGGTCGTCCACATCACCAAGCAGGGACACACCCGGGTCCTCGCCACCCTGCCCGCCGAGCCGAACCCGCGCACGCCCCTCGTGGGCGACGACATCGTCCTCGGCATCGCCCGCGCCCACGACGGCACGCTCTACGTCACCTACGCCACCGGGACCCGCAAGACGGGCGTCTGGCGCGTCACCCCCGGCGGCACACCCCGGCAGATCGCCCAACTGCCCCCGAACGGGCTGCCCAACGCCATCGGTCTCGACGAGCGCCGGGGCGTCCTCTACGTCGCCGACTCGGTGCTGGGGACCGTCTGGCGCGTCCCGCAGCGGGGCGGCACGCCCACGGCGTGGACCACGGGCGCCGCCCTCCGGCCGCTACCCGCCTCGGAGGGGGGCTTCGGTGTCGGCGCGAACGGCCTCAAGGTCCACGACGGGGCCGTGTGGGTCTCCAACACCGACCGGAGAACCCTGCTGCGCGTCCCCGTCCGCCGGGACGGCTCGGCGGGTCCGACCGGGATCCGGGCGACGGGACTCGCCGGGGTCGACGACTTCGCCTTCACCGGCCGCGGGGACACCGTTCTCGCCGCCCTGGTCCTGAGCAGCGAGGTCGCCCTCGTCCGTCCGGACGGCACCCACACCGTCGTGCTCACCCAGGACGACGGACTCTCCAACCCGACCTCCGTGGCCGTACGCCACCGGACGGTCTACGTCCCCAGTGGTGCCTTCTTCACCCTGCGGGACCCGAACCTGCTCCTCGCCCACCTCGGCGATCGTCACACTCGGTGATCGAACGCCGCGAATTCGATCAGCGTGTTCGACGGCTTTCCAGCGGCCCGTTGAGGAATTCGGCCAAGGTCGACGGTATTCGAAGGCGATCTCCGAGTCGCAGCCTCTGTGATTTAGGGCACAGTTCCGTGATTTCCCGCCCGGATGAACCGGAACAGGCAATTCGGCGAGTTTCCGTCGAAGGCCCACGGCGTGGCTGTGAATCGCTCCCCGATCCCGCCGTACCCCGGCCTCGGCGAATAGGCGAAGGTCGCGAATTCACCGAGGTCGGGGCCCGGCAGGGGAACGGCCTCCCGGCCAGGGCCGGTTGATTCAGTCGGCCGCCCGGAACGTCCGCAGGCGCAGCGAGTTGCCGACGACGAAGACCGAGGAGAAGGCCATGGCCGCCCCCGCGATCATGGGGTTGAGCAGACCGGCCGCCGCTAGCGGCAGGGCGGCCACGTTGTAGGCGAACGCCCAGAACAGGTTGGACCGGATCGTGCCGAGGGTCCGGCGGGCGAGGCGGATGGCGTCGGCCGCCGCGCGCAGATCACCTCGTACGAGGGTCAGGTCGCCGGCCTCGATCGCGGCGTCCGTACCCGTGCCCAGGGCCAGCCCGAGGTCGGCCCGGGCGAGCGCGGCCGCGTCGTTGACGCCGTCGCCGACCATGGCGACCGAACGGCCCCGGGCCTGCAGCCGTTCGACGACGTCGACCTTGTCCTGCGGCAGCACCTCCGCGATCACGTCCTCGACGGCGATGCCGACCTCACGGGCGACGGACTCGGCCACGGCCCGGTTGTCCCCGGTCAGCAGGATCGGGGTGAGGCCGAGCGACCGCAGCCGTGCGACCGCCTCGGCGCTGGTCTCCTTCACCGCGTCGGCGACCTCGAGGACCGCGCGGACCTCACCGTCCCAGGCGACCACGACGGCCGTGCGGCCGGCGCTCTCGGCCCGGTCCTCCGCCCGCCGCAGGTCCGTCGGCAGTTCCATGGACCAGTCGGCGAGGAGCCGTTCGCGGCCGACGAGGACCGCGTGACCGTCGACGACGCCCTGTACCCCGAGGCCGGGCACGTTCGCGAAGTCCTCCGGCGTGGGCAGCGAGCCGAGGCGGGCCAGGGCGCCCTCGGCGACGGCGCGGGCGACCGGGTGCTCGGAGGCGTGCTCCAACGCGCCTGCCAGGCGCAGCACTTCGGCCTCGTCGATGCCGTCGGCGGGGTGCACGGCCAGCAGGGTCATCCGGCCGGTGGTGACGGTGCCGGTCTTGTCGAGGACGACCGTGTCGACCCTG
The DNA here is from genome assembly GCF_033794485.1 of Streptomyces sp. MB09-02B. NCBI lineage: Bacteria > Bacillati > Actinomycetota > Actinomycetes > Kitasatosporales > Streptomycetaceae > Streptomyces > Streptomyces sp. MB09-02B. Next base: position 14,611 of record NZ_JARGEE010000041.1, on the reverse strand, counting down.
CGGGTGGACTCCAGCACCTCCGGGCCCTTGATCAGGATGCCCAGCTGGGCGCCGCGCCCGGTGCCGACCAGGAGCGCGGTCGGTGTGGCGAGCCCCAGGGCGCAGGGGCAGGCGATGATCAGTACGGCGACCGCCGCGGTGAAGGCGGCCGTGAGCCCGGCGCCGTTGCCGAGCCAGAAGCCGAGGGTGCCCAGGGCGAGGGCGATCACGATCGGCACGAAGACGGCGGAGATGCGGTCCGCGAGGCGCTGGGCCGAGGCCTTTCCGTTCTGCGCGTCCTCCACCAGCCGTGCCATCCGGGCCAGTTGGGTGTCGGCGCCGATCCTGGTGGCCTCGACGACGAGACGTCCGCCCGCGTTCACGGTGGCGCCGGTGACCGTGTCGCCGACCGCGACCTCCACGGGCACGGATTCGCCGGTCAGCATGGACGCGTCCACGGCGGACGATCCCTCGACCACGGTTCCGTCGGTGGCGATCTTCTCGCCCGGACGCACCAGGAAGCGGTCGCCGACCCGCAACTCGGCGACGGGAACCGTCCGTTCGCCGCCGTCCCGGGTGAGTACGGTGACGTCCTTCGCGCCCAGCTCCAGCAGCGCCCGCAGGGCCGCGCCGGCCTTCCGCTTGGAGCGGGCCTCGAAGTAGCGCCCGGCGAGGATGAAGGCGGTCACCCCGGCCGCCGCCTCCAGATAGATGGAGCCGGCGCCGTCGTTCCGGGAGATGGTCAGCTCGAAGGGGTGCGTCATGCCCGGTGTGCCCGCCGTCCCGAGGAACAGCGCCCACAGCGACCAGCCGAAGGCGGCCAGGGTGCCGACGGAGATCAGGGTGTCCATGGTGGCGGCCCCGTGCCGGGCGTTCTTCCAGGCGGCGCGGTGGAAGGGCCACCCGGCGTACGTCACCACGGGCGCCGCCAGCGTCAGGGACAGCCACTGCCAGTACTCGAACTGCAGCGCGGGGATCATCGCCATCGCGATGACGGGGACGGCCAGGGCCGCCGCGGTGACCAGCCGCTGCCGGAGCGGCCTCAGCTCGTCGTCGGCCGCCTCGCCCGCGCCGTCCTCGCCGTCCTCGCCGTCGGTGCCGTCCGGCTCGGCTCGGGCGGGCGGTGCCGGTTCCCGAGCCGTGTAGCCGGTCGCCTCCACGGTGGCGATCAGGTCCCGCACCGAGACGTCGTCCGGGTAGCTGACCTTCGCCTTCTCGGTGGCGTAGTTGACCGTGGCGGTGACGCCCTCCATGCGGTTCAGCTTCTTCTCGACGCGCGCGGCACAGGAGGCGCAGGTCATGCCGCCGATGGCGAGCTCCACCTCCGCGGCGGTCCCGGTCCCGGTCCTCGTGACGGTCATGGCTGCTCCCTCGTGCGTCGTGGGCGGCGGTCTTCCTGGATACGGGGTAGGGGTATCCTTGCACCCTGCTGCCTGTATACCCCTCTGGGGTATCCGTGGCAAGTCGCGCGCAGCGCTTGACTCTATACCCCCTAGGGGTATGGTGAGCTGTGTGAAGCCCCTGAAAACCCTGAAGCCCCGGACCGCGAAGGAGACGGCCATGCACACCGGACTGAGGATCACCGCGTTCGCCGCCGCGCTGGCCGCGACGTTCGGCGCCGCTTACGGCGTGGGCAAGGGCGTCGAACCCGTCGTCTCGGACACGGCGAAGAGCGAGCCCGCGCGCCACGACGGCCACACCGAGGAGTCGCCGGGTCCCGGAGAGGGCGCGGGCGCACACGCGGCCGCCCCGGCCGGCGGACTGCAGGTCTCCGAGAGCGGCTACACCCTCGACCTGCGCACCCCGAGTGTCACCGCCGGACACCGCGCCGACCTGCGCCTCGTGATCAGGGACGCGGAGGGCCGCGCCGTCACCGCGTACCAGCGCGAGCACGACAAGGAACTCCACCTGATCCTCGCCTCACGCGACCTGGTCACCTACCGCCATCTGCACCCCACCCGCGCCGCCGACGGCACCTGGAGCACCCCCGTCGACCTGCCCGAGGCGGGCGACTACCGCGTCTTCGCCGACTTCACCCCGGCCGGCGAGGACGCCGAGAACCTCACCCTCGGCGCCGACCTCGCGGCCTCGGGGACGTACAAGCCGCACAAGCTCCCGGCGCCGGCCGACACCGCCGAGGTCAACGGCTACGACGTCGAACTGGACGGCGGCCTGCGCCCGGGCGCCGCGAGCGAGCTGAAGCTGAAGGTCTCCCGCGACGGCAAACCCGTCACGGACCTCCAGCCCTACCTCGGTGCGTACGGCCACCTCGTCGCCCTGCGCTCCGGTGACCTCGCCTACCTGCACGTCCACCCGAACGGCGAGCCCGGCGACGGCACGACCGAGCCCGGCCCGGACATCTCCTTCACGGCCACGGCTCCCAGCGTCGGCACCTATCGTCTCTTCCTCGACTTCAAGCACGACGGCAAGGTCCACACGGCGGCGTTCACGGTGCACGCCGGGGAGGCATCGGCGCCGGACCCGGCGGGCGAACCCCCGGCCCAGCACACCCACTGACGGCGGCAGTCGAGCACTCAGCCGGCGCCCGTCACGACCGGCGGCCGCCGCTCCCCGACCCGCGTCGCCCGCTCGAAGGCGCCCCTCGTCCTCACCACCCTGAAGCGCGGCGGCACCGTGCGCCATGGCTCCAGGACTGACCCTGGCCGGGTCGGCACGGCGGGCCTCAGACGGTGACGACCCGTACCCCGGCCTCCTCGAACAGCCGCACCGTCGCGGGCGCGGCGGCCGAGTCCGTGACCAGCGTGTCCACCGCCTCCGTCGCACAGATCCAGGCGAAGGCCCGCCGTCCCAGCTTGCTGGAGTCGGCCGCGACGACCACCCGCTCGGCACGCTCGCACAGCAGCCGGTTGACGGCCGCCTCCGCCTCGTCGTGCGCGGCGGCACCGTGCGCCACGTCGAGGGCGACGACACCGAGCACGGCCACGTCCAGGGTGATCCGGTCCAGCACCCCGTCGGCGAGCGGACCCACGAGCTCGTACGACTGGGCGCGGGCCACCCCGCCCGTCACCACGATCTTGAACTGGGGGCGCACCGCCAGTTCGCCCGCGATGTTGAGCGCGTTCGTGACGACCGTCAGCGCGGGCGCGCCGGACGCCAGATCGCCCCGCACGGCCAGGGCCCGGGCCACCTCCGTGGTCGTCGTGCCACCGGTCAGCCCCACAGCCTCGCCGGGCGCGACGAGATCCGCCACGGCCTTCGCGATGCGTTGCTTCTCGGTCGCGCGCCGGGCCGTCTTGTAGCGCAGCGGCAGCTCGTACGAGACGCCGTGCACCACCGCCCCGCCCCGGGTGCGCACGAGCATCTGCTGTTCCGCGAGCCCGTCGAGATCGCGCCGGATCGTCGCGGCGGACACCCCCAGCTCGACAGCTGCCTCCTCGACGTCCAGCCGCCCCCGTCCTGCGAGCAGTTCGAGCAGGGTCTGCCAGCGTTCGTCGCGGGACATCCGTCTCCTCGTGCTTGAAGATGCTCGAAAGATGACTCTATCGTGCAGAAGCAAGCATGAGTCCGGTGCATCCCGGGGAGGGTTCCCGCATGACCCACGTCGAGGACGAGCTCAACAGCCAGCCCGAGTGCTGGGCCCGCGTCGCCGCCGACGCGCCGGAACACGCCGCGGCCCTACCGGCGCCGGGGGAGCGGGTGGCGCTCGTCGGCTGCGGAACCTCGTACTTCATGGCGCAGGCCGCCGCCGTGCTGCGCGAGCGGGCCGGGCAGGGGGAGACCGACGCCTTCGCGGCCTCGGAGTTCCCCCACGGGCGGGCCTACGACCGCGTCGTCGCCCTCACCCGCTCCGGCACCACCACCGAGGTGCTGGACCTGCTGGGCGCACTGCGCGGCCGTACCCGCACGACGGCGGTCACCGCCGACCCGGACACCCCCGTCATGACGGCCGCGGACGACCTCGTCGTGCTGGACTTCGCCGACGAGAAGTCCGTCGTCCAGACCCGCTTCGCCACCACCGTCCTCACCCTCCTCCGCGCCCACTTCGGCCTGCACCCCGAGGCCGCCGTCACCGACGCGCGTGCCGCGCTGGAGGCGCCGCTGCCCGAAGGGCTCGTCGCCGGCGCCCAGTTCACCTTCCTCGGCCGGGGCTGGACCGTGGGCCTCGCCCACGAGGCCGCCCTGAAGATGCGCGAGGCCGCGCTCGCGTGGAGCGAGGCCTACCCGGCGATGGAGTACCGGCACGGCCCGATCAGCGTCACCACCCGGTCGACGGTGACCTGGATGCTCGGCGAGGCGCCGGACGGCCTGGCCGCGCAGGTGCGGGGGACGGGCGCGACCTGGGTGCCCGGCGGGCTCGATCCGCTCGCCGAGCTGGTCCGCGCCCAGCGCCTCGCCGTCGCCGTGGCCGCCGCCCGTGGCCTCGACCCCGACCGCCCACGTCACCTGACGCGTTCGGTGATCCTCGACGCCGACGACAGCTGCACCGCCGCGAGCCCCGACAACCGCTGAAGCAGGAGGAGCCGTGCCCCTGACGACGACCGGTGCGCTGATCACCGAGGCCGCCGCCGCGCACTCCGCCGTGGCCGCGTTCAACGTCATCACCCTGGAACACGTCGAGGCGATCGTCGCGGGCGCCGAGTCCGTCGCCGCGCCGGTGGTCCTCCAGGTCAGCGAGAACGCCGTCCGATTCCACGACGGGGACCTGCTGCCCCTGGCCCGCGCCGCGTCCACCGCCGCCGAGCGCGCGGCCGTGCCCGTCGCGCTCCACCTCGACCACATCCGTGGTGACGACCTGCTGCGCCGGGCGGCCGACGCCGGCTTCAGCTCCGTGATGTACGACGCCTCCCGCCTGCCCTACCTGGACAACCTCGCCGCGACCCACGCCGCCGTGCAGTGGGCGCACGGCCAAGGGCTGTGGATCGAGGCCGAGTTGGGGCAGGTCGGGGGCAAGAACGGCGCGCCGCCGCTCGACGCGCACGCGCCCGGCGCCCGCACCGACCCCGAGGAGGCGCGGGCGTTCGTCGCGGACTCGGGCGTGGACGCGCTCGCCGTCGCCGTCGGCAGCTCCCACGCGATGACCACCCGCACCGCCGCCCTCGACCACGCCCTGCTGAAACGGCTGGCCGCCGCCCTCGACGTCCCCCTCGTCCTGCACGGCTCCTCCGGAGTCCCGGACGACGAGCTGCGCGCGGCCGTGGCGGGCGGCATCGTCAAGGTCAACATCGGCACCGCGCTCAACCTCGCCCTGACCGGTGCGGTCCGGGACCACCTCGCCGCCCACCCCGACGTGGTGGACCCGCGCACGTACCTCGCGGCGGGCCGGACGGCGATGGCGGAGACGGTGGCCCGGCTGATCGGCGTCCTGCGGACGGAAGATTCCCTTCCGTCCGCGTAGGAGGTCCGTACGCGTCCGTCCCGCGTGGGAGTGCGACCGTCTTGCGAAGCGCCCCTCCCGGGGGCGGAGTGTGACGCCCGTCACTGATACGTTTCTGGTCATGCGGGAGACGGAGATCCACCTCGGTGAGCCGCCGTACGTCGCCCTCATCGGTGTCGGCGTGCACGGCGTCGCGAGTCGCACGGACGTGTTCCGGCTGCCGGAGCTGTGGCAGCTGCACCTCTACCAGTACGAGGCCGAGCTGACCGTCGACGGCACCGCCCACACCATCCGCCCCGGCCGGGTCAGCATCGTCCCGCCCGGCACCACCGTCCGTTACCGCTACCGGGGTCGCTCCGAGCACCTCTTCGCCCATCTGCGCATGGCCCCGTCCGGGCCGCCCCGCACGGTTCCGGTGGTCCAGGACGCCGGTCCCGAACTGCCCATGCTCACCGGCCTGTTGCTGCAGGCGGTGGCTGCCGCGCCGAGCGAGCCGGACCGCACCCGGGCCGAACTGTGGACCGCCCTGTGGCGGGTGGCCGGGCTGACCCCGCCCGTCGCGGCCGCCCGCGGACCGCACCCGGCGGTCACCACCGCCATCGCCCACATCGAGTCCCACCTGGCCGCCCCGCTCACCATCCCGGAGGTGGCACGCGTGGCCGGGGTCTCCCACAACCACCTGACCCGGCTGTTCCACGCCGAGACCGGCGGCACCGTCGTCGCCTACATCCGCCGCCGCAGACTCGAACGCGCCCACCATCTGCTGCGCGCCACGACCCTCTCCATCCCCGCCGTGGCCGCCTCCGTCGGCATTTCCGACCTCCAGGCCTTCAACAAGGCCTGCCGCCGCGAACTGGGCGCCTCACCGCGCGCCCTGCGCGGGGCCGGCTTCCCGGCGGGTGTCGCTAACTCCGCCTGACCGCCCTGAGCACCACGAACTTGGCGTCGCTCGCGACGAGTTCGCTGTTGCCGAAGATCCGTCGCAGCGTCACGTGGTACCCCAGATGACGGTTCCCGACCACCCACAGCTCGCCACCGGGCCGCAACGCCCGCCGCGCCCCGGCGAACATGCGCCGCGCCGTGGCGTCGGTCGTCGCCTGGTGGGAGTGGAACGGCGGGTTGTTCAGGACGAGATCGACACTCCCCGGCGCGAATCCCTCCAGCCCGTCACCGACCCGGAACTCGGCCGCCCCGCGGGCCGGTTCCCCTGTCGTACCGGGTGCGCTCCCCGGCGCCGCCCCGCCGTCCTTCCCGTCGGCGTCCGGCAGGTTCGCCCGGTACGTGGCCTCCGCCGAGGCCACCGCCTGGTACGACTCGTCGACGAACACCACCTCGGTGTCCGGATCGGCCAGCGCGACCGCCGTACCGACCACTCCGTTGCCGCACCCCAGGTCCACGACCCGCCCGCCGCGCGGGGCCTTCGGCAGCTGCCGCAGGAAGAACCGGGTGCCGATGTCGAGCCGGTCGGCACAGAACACGCCCGCGTGGTTGACGACAGCGCGCCCGGCCAGCACGCCGATGCCGTCCGGCAGCCGGTAGGTGTACGGCCACGGATCGTCCCCCCGGGCCTTGAGTGTCTCCGCGTCCGGGGTGCAGTGGATCAGCCGTGCCTTCTGCCGGGCGAGCGAGGTGCGGGTCGGGCCGAGGACCCGCTCGAAGAGCCTCAGCGTCGAGGTGTGGATCTCCTTGACCATCCCGGTGCCGATCACGACCGTCCCCTCGTGCACGGCGGGCGCGAGCCGGTGCAACTGGTCCTCCAGCAGCGCGAGGCTCTTGGGAACCCGTACGAGGAGCACGTCGACACGGTCCGGGGGCGTGTCCCGCATGGTGAGCAGCCGTACGGTGTCCGCGTCGACGCCGTTGCGCAGCAGGTTGGCCCGCGTCGCCTCCCGGCTCAGGAACGAGTCGGTGATCTGCGTCGGCCGGTGCGCGGCGAGCGCGGTGGTCAGCGCGCCCCAGCGGTCCCCGACGACCACGACCGTTCCGTCCAGCCGCGTCCCGCTCTCCGCGAGGTGGCGCAGCAGATACGCGTCGGACGCGTCCCAGGCGCGCAGCAGGTCACGGGGGTCCTCCGGAAAGCGGGCCAGGGCGTACTCGCCCCCGGGCGCGGTCATACGGTCGCTCATCGTGCGCCCAGGCTAACCGAGCACGGCCCCGCCCCCGACCGCCGAGCAGCCGTGCGGGACGAGGGCCCCATGAACACCGGGCGGCCGTGCGGGACGAGGGCCCCACGATCACCGGGCAGCCGTGCGGGAGGATGGTGCCATGGACGCCGAACTGTTCCCCCGGAGCCGGACGGAGATCGCGCCCGGCGCGGTCCACGTGCCGGACTGGCTGGACGCCGAACAGCAGCGGCACCTCCTGGACGCCTGCCGAGCCTGGGCCCGACCGCCCGCCGGGCTCCGCACGGTCCGCACCCCGGGCGGCGGCACGATGACCGCCCGGCAGGTCTGCCTCGGCCGGCACTGGTACCCGTATGGCTACGCCCGGACCGTTGTCGACGGCGACGGCGCGCCCGTGAAGCCGTTCCCGGACTGGCTGGGCGAGCTGGGCCGGCGCGCGGTCGTCGACACCCTCGGCGCGCGGGCGGCGACCGCCGCGTACGACATCGCCCTCGTCAACTTCTACGACGGCGACGCGCGCATGGGGATGCACCGCGACGCCGACGAGAAGTCGGACGCGCCGGTGGTGTCGCTGAGCCTCGGCGACAGCTGTGTCTTCCGCTTCGGCAACACGCGCACCCGGACCCGGCCGTACACGGACGTGGAGCTGCGCAGCGGTGATCTCTTCGTCTTCGGCGGGCCGGCCCGGTCCGCCCACCACGGGGTGCCCGGGGTGCAGCCGGGGACCGCGCCGGACTGGCTGGGGCTGACCGGGCGGCTGAACATCACCCTGCGCGTCGGCGGCTTCGACGACGGCTGAGGCCCCGCGCGCGGGGTTCGGCGCCGAGCGGATCATGGGAGACTCGCCCTCATGGACGGGAAGGCGGCCCCCAAGGCGGCGGGCGAAGGGACGACGGCACGGGCTCGGCTGGACCGGGGGAGGGGCGCGCTCGGTCCGGCGCTGGAGCTGGTGCACACCGGCCGGGCCCCGACGAGGGCCGTGCTCACCGCCGAACTGGGCGTCACCCGCGCCACGGCCGGTGCCGTGGCCGCCGAGCTGGAGGCCCTGGGGCTGATCCGGGTCGACGCGCACCCGGGGGCCGCCGCCGGATCCCAGGGCCGGCCCTCCCACCGCCTCGAAGTAGCCGAGGGCGGACCCGTCGCGCTCGCCGCCCAGGTGCACTCCGACGGCTGGCGGGCCGCGCTGGTCGGCCTCGGCGGGCGGATCGTCGCCACCACGCCCGCCTGCGAGATCGTGGACGCCGACCCGGCGAAGGTGCTCGGCTCGGTCGTCGACGCGGGCGCCGAGCTGCTGGCGGAGACCGGACGCCGGTGTGTGGGGTCGGGCCTGGCCGTGCCGTCGGCCGTCGCCGAACCGGCGGGACTGGCCCTGAACCCGCTGCACCTGGCCTGGCCGGCCGGGGCGCCGGTCCGGGAGATCTTCGCCGAGCGGGTCCGCGCGGCCGGGATCGAGGGGCCCGCGTTCGCGGCGAACGACGTCAACCTCGCCGCCCTCGCCGAACACCGGCACGGCGCCGGGCGCGGCTCCCGCGATCTGCTGTGCGTGGCGACCGGCCACCGGGGCGTCGGCGGCGCGCTGGTCCTCGACGGCCGTCTGCACATGGGCAGTTCGGGCCTGGCCCTGGAGGTCGGTCACCTCACCGTCAACCCGGAGGGCCGGCCCTGCCACTGCGGCAGCCGGGGCTGCCTCGACGTCGAGGCCGACCCACGTGCCTTCCTCACCGCCGTGGGCCGCGACCCGGACCCCGAGGGTTCGCTGCTGCGACAGGCCAACGACCTGATCCGCACCCGGTACGACGACCCGGGCGTCCGTACGGCCGCCGAGGCCGTCATCGACCGCCTCGGCCTCGGGCTCGCCGGCCTCGTCAACATCCTCAACCCCGACCGCATCATCCTCGGTGGCATGCACCGCGCCCTGCTCGACGCCGACCCCGACCGGCTGCGGGCCGTCGTCGCCGAGCGCAGTCTGTGGGGTCGGCAGAGCGGGGTCGCCCCGATCCTGGCCTGCACCCTGGATCACAACAGCCTGGTCGGAGCGGCCGAGTTGGCGTGGCAGCCGGTGCTCGACAACCCGCTGGGCGCGTTGGCCTGACGAGGCTCACCCGGACCCGGAACCCCGCAGCATGATCGTGCGGGACACCAGGAACGTCACCGGGATCGCCGCCCCGGACGCCAGCAGCGGTGCGAACCGGTTGCCCGCGTGCAGCACGTCCACGATCACGTACACACCGGCCGTCGTGAGCAGGAAATTGGTGGCGTTGGTCAGCGGGAACAACAGGAATTTACGCCAGGTCGGACGGGTGCGATAAGTGAAGCGGGCGTTCAGGAAGAACGAGCCCGTCATACTCACGGCGAATGCGAGAACATGTGCGGCGAGATAGGGAAGCCCATTGAGGAACAAGAGGTAAAGGCCGTAATAGACCCCGGTGTTGACCACCCCGACCAGGGCGAAAGCAGTGATCTGGCCCGATATGCGCCGCCCCGGCGCCGGGCGCGCCGTGGGGCGCGGCCGCGTACGCGTCACCGTCCCCATCAGCGAATGAGGTCCTTCGTCGTGCCGCACGCGGCGTGCCCCTCCGTCTGTTCCGCGTTGGTCGCCTTCACCAGGAAGTGTGGGCGCCCCTTCACCTCGTAGTAGATCCGGCCGGTGTACTCCCCGATCACCCCGAGCATGATCATCTGCACTCCGGCGAGAGCGGTCACGGCCATGACGATGGTGACATAGCCCGGCGTCTCCACGCCGTTGACGAGTGCGTCACCCACGATCCAGGCCGTGTAGAGCCCCGCGCACAGCAGCAGGCACAGGCCGAGGTGAAGGGCGGCCCGCAGCGGACGGTTGTTGAAGGAGAGGAGCCCGTCCAGCCCGTAGTTCAGGAGCGACCGGAAACTCCAGGAACTCCGGCCGTGCCGGCGCACGACGTTCTCGTACTCGAAGGTCGTCCCGGGGAAACCGACCCAGGCGAAGAGCCCCTTCGAGAAGCGGTTGTACTCCGTCAGGTCCAGGACCGCGTCGACGACCCGGCGCGACAGCAGCCGGAAGTCCCCCACGCCGTCGACGAGTTCGACGTCGACGAGCCGGTTGACCAGCCGGTAGTACACGCGGGCGGTCGCGGTGCGCAGCAGGCCGTCGCCGGTCCGGGTGCGGCGGGCGATGACCTGGTCGTGGCCCTGTTCGCGCAGGTCGACCATGCGGCGGATCAGTTCCGGCGGGTGCTGCAGGTCGGCGTCCATGACGATCACACAGTCGCCCGAGGCGTGCCGCAGCCCCGCGAGCAGTGCGGCCTCCTTGCCGAAGTTGCGGCTGAACGACACGTACCGGACCCGCGCGTCGAACTCCGCCAGCCGCTCCAGAACGGCGAGCGTACGGTCCCGGCTGCCGTCGTCGACGTACACGAACTCCATGTCGTGGCCGAGCGGAAGCAGCTCTTCCGCGACCTTCTGGATCTCCTCGTGGAAGCGTCCGACGACGGCGTCCTCGTTGTAGCAGGGTGCGACGATCGAGATGAGCATGGAACTCCCCCAGGGGTGCGGTTCACGGAGCGGTGGTCACGCGCTCGCGTACGGTCGGGTCGTCGGGCGAAGGTCGAGCGGTGGCCGGGGCCACGGGGACGGGCCTGCCCCGCACCCGACGGCGGCGGAGCGGGCCCGCCGCCGCGACCACCAGGACGGCGGTGAGTGAGAGCGCTCCCACCGCCGTGCCCAGGCGCAGTCCGGGCGGGTGGAACGTGCAGGTCACGCTGCTGGCCGAGCCGTACAGCGGTACGGCGACGAGGCCGTAGTGGCTCTTCGCCGGGAGGGCGGGTGCGTTGCCGGCGGCGCAGCGCCACCCGGAGATCCGGGGCGCCGCGAGCACCGCGATCCCCGTGCTGTGTGCGGGCAGTTCGGCCCGGACGGTGCCGTCGTCCACGCGTACGCTCGTGGCTCCGGTGGCCTTCAGTCCCGCCACGGCGGTGCGCAGCCGTGCGGTGTCGAGGCAGCCGACCGCGCCGTCCGGGACCAGGCTCGTCCTGTTCGGCGACAGCTCGATCCGGAACCGTCCGGAGCCCCCGACCGTCCCCAGCCGCTGCATCGCGGCGATCTTGGTGACGGGCTGGTCGGACCGGAACCGCCCGGTCGGCGCCGCGCCGGGCCCGACGTCGGAGGCGGCGGCGAGCCGCGCGGTGCCCGACAGATGCGGCGCCCACAGGTACAGCTCGGACCCGGCCGGACACCTGCCCGTGATCGTCGGCCTCTGCGGCGCGCTCGCGTGGGGCAGGGGACCCACCCGCACCCCCGGCCGCCCGTCGTCGCTGGGCGACGGCGGCTTCCCGGCGGCGGTGCGCACGGTGACCCGGGGCACGGTGTACACCCGCGCGCCCAGCAGCAGTTCCTGATTGCGGTACGGCGAGGGACCGAAACCGGAGAGGTCCGTGGGCCCGTCGGCGCGATCGGGGTGCGGTCGCACCGTGACCAGCGGCGGTACGTCCCGCCGCGTCACGGTCACCCCGCTGCCGTCCCGAGGGAACCAGTTCTGGTGCGGGTCCGGCGGCGAGTGCACCCGGGCGCCGACGGAGAAGATCGCGTCCGTCACGGCGGTGTCCAGGCTCTGCACACTGCGCCCGCGAGAGGTCCACCCACCCCCGAGGGCGGTGAGCGTCCGACTGAGCACGTCCGAGGTGAGACTGCTGTAGTACTGCGCGCCCTGCCCGCCCACCAGCAGCGGGTCGTTGCCGACGGTCTGCTCCCGGCCCGGATCGGTCCGGTAGCGGGGCCAGCCGTCGGCCCCGGCGATCGCCGCCGCCTGCTCCCGCTGCCGCGCGCCCCAGGGCGCGTAGTCGTCCATGTGCCCGAGCCGCAGCCGGGTGCCGGCGGCCGAGGTGACGGCGGACTCGCCGAACTGCGTGCACACGAGCAGCGCCACGGCGAGGACGACAGCGGGCCGGCTGTCCCTCCGCTTCAGTCCGAGCAGGAGCAGACCGCCCAGCGCGCCGACGGCGGCGAGCAGGGCGAGCGGGAGCGTGAAGGCCCGGATGGTCCGCTCACTGCCGCTCGCGACCACGATCACCAGCACGAGCAGCGCCCCCGCGGCGCCCAGGGCGCGCCGGCCGGGAACGCCGTACGACAGGGTGTGCCAGGCGGTGATCACCAGCAGCGCGCAGAGCACGAAGGCCTGACGGTACGAGCTGCCCTGCGGGGTGGCGAAGGCGTGCCAGAGCAGATGTGTCGGCCCCCACTGCATCGACAGGGCCACCGCCGGCAGCAGCAGCGTCCACCCGGCGCGCACGCGTGCCGGGGCCGCCGTGTGGAAGGGCAGGGCGAGCGCCAGCAGCAGCGCGGTGGTCCCCACGAAGACGGCCGGCGTCCCGTAGCTGTACGTCCCCGGCAGCAGCCGGGCGAGCAGGTCCTCGGTGGGGACGGGCACGAACTGCCGGACCCGGCCCGGGGAGGCGTGCCGGGTGCCGAAGTAGACGACGGTCACCAGGGGCGCGGCCAGACCCATGCCGAGGACCGTGATCAGGGCGGCACGCCCCGCGGCCCAGAGCCGCTGCCGACGCGTGAGGTCGCCGACGCACAGCCGGAGCAGCAGCACCAGGCCGGCGGCGAGGGTGGCCATGTACGCGGTGTAGAAGTTGGCGGTCCAGGCGAGCGCCACGACCAGCACACCGAGGAACGGCCGCCGCCCCCGCCGCGCCCACTCGCCGACCAGGCACAGCAGCGGCAGGAAGATCAGACCGTCGAGCCACATGGGGTTGTACACCGCGTCCGCCAGGGTCCAGCCGCACAGCGCGTACGACGAGCCGAGCAGCCCCGCCGCCCACCAGCGGCCCGGACGCAGGGCGAGCAGCAGCCAGGCCGTCGCGGCGGCGGCCGACGCCACCTTCAGCAGGGTGACCACGTACACCGCGAGGTCGATCTCGTCGCGCGGGAACACCGCCACGAGCGGGGCGAACGGGCTGCTGAGGTACGTGCCGAGGTCGGGCAGGAAGCTGGAGCCGAAGCCCGACCCCCAGTTGACGTACAGCCCGCCGTCCGCCCTGCCGTGCAGCAGGTCCCACAGGTGCGCGTGGAACGGCACGTACTGGTTGCCCAGGTCGTTGACGCTCCGGGTGCGCGGACCGAACGGACGGCTGCGGGCCACGACGTCACCGGCGCAGAGCACGGCGACCGTGAACGCGGCGGCGAACAGCGCGGCCTTTCCCTGCGGCCGGATCCTCGCAGCGGAACGGGTTGACGGATTCACACCCGCTCCCTGTCCGCCCGGCACACCGAGTTCCGTTGTACTGCCTGCTTCATTTTCGTCGGGCCCCCAATTCGGTTCGCCGAATTAGAGGCCCGTGGCTCGATGAAGGTTGTGCCGCCCACGGAAAATGAAAGCGCCAATTCCGAATGACGCGAGGGAGGCAAAGAGGTAATTGCCGGGGGAGGTACGGAATTCGTCCTCAGGGTGATCAGAAGGTGAACTCCGCCGTGAGGCTCCACAGGGCCGCCACATGAGGTCGCCGCAGATCCGCCCTGCGCACGCACAGCCCGATCGGGAACGGCGCCGGAGGCTGCTCGGTGGGGATCACCGTGAGCCGGTCGCGTACGGCGCTGTGGTCGAGGACCAACCGGGGGACCACCCCCGTGCCGCAGCCGAGTGCGACGAGGGTCAACAGCGCCTCGTGGCCCTCCGGTTCGGCCGCCGCGTCGGGGGAGCGGCCGTGGCAGCGGAACCAGCGGTCGGCGGCGTCACGGACCAGGCCCCGGTGGGGGAGGACGAAGGGGCCGTCGAGACCGGGGTCCGGGCGTTCGCGGGCGGTGACGAACACCAGGTCCGTGGTGGCCACCGTCCGGCTGACCAGCGACTCCGGCAGCCGCGCCGGGACGCCCGCCACCGCCACGTCCGCCTCACCCTCGTCCAGTCGGGCCAGCGCCGCCGCCGCGTCACCGGTGCGCAGATCCAGGCGGACCTGGGGGTGGGCCGCGCGCAACGGCGCCAGCAGCGTGGGCAACAGCGCCTGACACGCGGTCACCGTCGCGAACACGGCCAGCCGCCCGGTGAGTTCGGCCGGATCCGGATGCTCCTCGCGGTAGGCCTGCCACAGCTCCAGGGCCTCGGCGGCGTAGGCGCGGAAGCGGTGCCCCTCGGCCGTCAGGGAGACACCTCTCGGCCCCCGGTCGAGCAGCCGGTGCCCCAGCTCCACCTCCGCCACCC
>NZ_JARGEE010000419.1:0-7412 GCF_033794485.1 Streptomyces sp. MB09-02B | reverse complement strand
TTTTTTTTAATGTTCCCGCGCACCCCGGAATCTCAAACAGGTTTTTCGCCGGCAGGGTCAGAGCGCGCCAACCGCTACGCCCCGCAAGACCTGAGAAACGCCCGCGTCCGCTGAGCGATAGGCAGCGGAGCGTCCGGCTCGCACGGATACATGTCCTGCTCCACGATCGCGAACAGATCCACGTCCAGCTTCGCGGCAGCGGCCAGCACCGGCCCCAGCTCGGGCACACCCTTCGGCGGCTCGCACATCACGCCCCGGGCGACGGCCGGCCCGAACGGGACCTCGTTCGCCCGCACGTCGGCCAGGATCTCGGGGTCGACCTGCTTGAGGTGCAGATAGCCGATGCGCTCGCCGTAGGTCTCGATCAGCTTGACGCTGTCGCCGCCGCAGTAGGCGTAGTGCCCGGTGTCGAGGCAGAGCGACACCACCGAGGAGTCGGTGCCGTCCAGGAAGCGGACGACGTTCTCCTCGCTGTCGATGTGGGTGTCGGCGTGCGGGTGGACGACGATCTGGAGGCCGTACTTCTCCCGCACCTCCCGCCCGAGTCGCTCGGTGAGCTGGGTGAGGTGCCGCCACTGCTCGACGGTCAGTTCGCTGGGCTCCAGCACCTTGCCCGTCTTGTCGTCCCGCCAGAACGACGGGATGACCACGAGGTGCTTGGCGCCCATGGCCTGCGCGAGGACCGCGTTGTCGGCCACGTGCGCCCAGGTCTTCTCCCAGACGTCCGGACCGTGGTGCAGGCCGGTGAAGACGGTGCCGGCCGACACTTTCAGGCCACGTTTGGCCGTCTCCTCGGCGAGGACCGCCGGATCGGTCGGCAGATAGCCGTACGGGCCCAGCTCGATCCACTCGTAGCCGGAAGCGGCGACCTCGTCGAGGAAGCGCTGCCAGGGGACCTGCTGGGGGTCGTCGGGGAACCAGACGCCCCAGGAGTCGGGCGCCGAGCCGACTCGGATGCGCGAGAGTGAGGACTGAGGTGACAACGACGTCATGGGAGTCAGCTTCAGCCCCGGAGCTGAGGGTGTCAATAGGTAGTCCGAATGTCTGGACAAAGTATTGACAGGGTCGCTCCGGCGGAGCTAGACCTTGACGGAGCCGGCGGACGGACCCGGCGGACGGAGCCGGCGCGTGAAGGGAACTCGATGGCGTACGACCTGATCACCATGGGGCGGATCGGTGTGGACCTCTACCCGTTGCAGACGGGGGTCCCGCTGCCGCAGGTGACGTCCTTCGGCAAGTTCCTCGGCGGATCGGCGACGAACGTCGCGGTGGCCGCGTCCCGACTCGGCCGCTCCACCGCCGTCATCACCCGCACCGGCGAGGACCCCTTCGGCGACTACCTCCACCAGGCGCTGCGCGACTTCGGTGTGGACGACCGCTGGGTCACCCCGGTCCCTGGTCTCGCGACCCCGATCACCTTCTGCGAGGTCTTCCCGCCGGACGACTTCCCGCTGTACTTCTATCGCAGGCCCAAGGCACCCGACCTGGAGATCGACGCCCACGAGCTCGACCTCGACGCGATCGCCGGGACCCGGATCTTCTGGGTGACCGGCACGGGCCTGAGCGAGGAGCCCAGCCGCACGGCGACGCTCGCCGCGCTCGCCCACCGCGCCAGGGCCGGCACGACGGTCTTCGACCTCGACTGGCGCCCCATGTTCTGGAACGACCCGGCCGAGGCCCGCCCGTTCTACGAGGAGGCCCTGCGGCACACCACCGTCGCGGTCGGCAACCTGGACGAGGTCGAGGTCGCCACCGGTGTCCGCGAGCCGCAGGCCGCCGCCCGCGCGCTGCTCGACGCCGGCGTCGAACTGGCGGTCGTCAAGCAGGGCCCCAAGGGTGTCCTCGCGGTCAACAGCAAGGGCGAGTCCGCCGAGGTCCCGCCGCTGCCCGTGAACGTCCTCAACGGCCTCGGCGCCGGTGACGCCTTCGGCGGCTCCCTCTGCCACGGCCTGCTCGAAGGCTGGGACCTGGAGAAGATCATGCGGTACGCCAACGCGGCCGGCGCGATCGTCGCCTCCCGCCTGGAGTGCTCCTCCGCCATGCCCACGGTGGAAGAGATCGAGACAGCGGTCGCGGCGGGAGCGGTCCTGTGACCTCCACCCGCCAAGTGGGCCCCCTCGGCCCCGTAGACGTCTCCGCCCTCGTCCGCACCCGGGTCCACCACCCCGAGGCGATCGCCGAGGCCGCCGCCCGCCGCACCCGGCGCCCCCTGATCGGCGACTCCGGCCGCCTGATGATCGTCGCCGCCGACCACCCGGCCCGCGGCGCCCTCTCCGTCGGCGACCGCAAGCTCGCCATGGCGAACCGCGCCGACCTCCTCGAACGACTGTGCCTGGCCCTGTCCCGCCCCGGCGTGGACGGCGTCCTCGCCACCGCCGACATCCTCGACGACCTGCTCCTCCTCGGCGCCCTCGACGGCAAGGTCGTCATGGGCTCGATGAACCGGGGCGGCCTCGCGGGCGCCAGCTTCGAACTGGACGACCGCTTCACCGGCCACCGCCCCGAGGACATGCGGCGCCTCGGCTTCGACGCCGGCAAGCTCCTGCTGCGCGTCGACTACGACGACCCGGGCTCGCTCACCACCCTGGAGTCCACCGCCCGCGCCGTGGACGCCATGGCCGAGCGCCGACTCCCCGTGTTCGTCGAGCCGTTCATCAGCCGCCGCGACCCGGCCACCGGCAAGGTCAAGAACGACCTGAGCGCCGAGGCCGTCACCAAGTCGATCGCCATAGCGGCGGGCCTCGGCGGCAGTTCGGCGTACACCTGGCTGAAGGTGCCCGTCACCGAGAACCCCGACGACATGGCCCGCGTCATGGAGACCTCGACGCTGCCCGCCGTCCTGCTCGGCGGCGACGTCGGCGAGGACCAGGAGGGCGCGTACGAGAAGTGGCGCGGCGCGCTGCAACTGCCCACCGTGCAGGGCCTGGTGGTCGGCCGCTCGCTGCTCTACCCGGCGGACGACGACGTGACCGCCGCCGTGGACACCGCCGTCGGACTGTTGTGAGGGCCGCATGACACAGAAGACCGAGCTGTACGTACCCAAGGGCGCCACCGCGAACGCCCAGTACACCGTCGACATCGATCCGAAGAGGGCCGGCTGGACCCACAGCAGCCTCAGGATCGTGGAGTTGGGACCGGACGGGACGCACACCTTCACGACCGGGGACAGTGAGTGGATCGTGCTGTCCCTGGGCGGCGGTTGTACGGTTCAGGTGTCGGAGGAACCGGGCAATTCAGACGGTGGCGGGGTCACGGAGTTTCAGATCCTGGGCAGGGAGAGCGTGTTCGCCGGAGTCTCCGACTTCGTGTACGCGCCCCGCGACGCCCGGGTACAGATCGCCTCCGGCGCGGGAGGCCGCTTCGCTTTGGCAGGAGCGAAGTGCGAGCGACGACTCCCCGCTCGTTACGGCCCCGCGCCGGAGGTCCCCGTGGAGGACCGGGGCAGCGGCACCTGCGCCCGCCAGGTGCGCAACTTCGCCTCCGCCGACGCCTTCGAGTGCGACAAGCTGATCACCGTCGAGGTCATCACCCCCGGCGGCAACTGGTCCTCGTACCCGCCGCACAAGCACGACGAGAACCGCCCCGGCGAGGAGACCGAACTCGAGGAGATCTACTACTTCGAGATCGACGGCCCGAACGGCTTCGGCTACCAGCGGGTGTCCCCCTCCCGCGAGGGCGGCGCCGAGGTGCTCGCCGAGGTCCGTTCCGGTGACACGGTGCTCGTACCCGACGGCTGGCACGGCCCGTCCATCGCGCAGCCCGGCCACAGCATGTACTACCTGAACGTGATGGCGGGCCCCGGCCCCGAGCGGAAGTGGCAGATCTGCTTCCACCCCGACCACACGGAGGGGTACCGATGAGCCCGACCACGACCACGGCCACCACACGGCTCACGGTCGCCCAGGCCCTCGTCCGCTTCCTCGCCGCCCAGTACACCGAGCGCGACGGCGAGCGGCGGCGGCTGATCGGCGCCACCTGGGGCATCTTCGGCCACGGCAACGTCGCGGGCCTCGGCCAGGCGCTGGTCGAGTACGCCGACGACATGCCCTACCTCCAGGGCCGCAACGAGCAGTCGATGGTGCACGCGGCCGTCGGCTACGCCCGCCAGTCGAACCGGCTGTCCACGCACGCCGTGACGACGTCCATCGGCCCCGGCGCCACCAACCTCGTCACCGGCGCCGCCCTCGCCACCATCAACCACCTCCCGGTGCTGCTGCTCCCCGGCGACATCTTCGCCACCCGCCCGGCCGACCCGGTCCTCCAGCAGCTCGAAGTGCCGTACGCGGGCGACATCAGCGTCAACGACACCCTGCGCCCGGTGTCGCGGTACTTCGACCGGATCACCCGCCCCGAGGCGCTGATCCCGGCCGCGCTCCAGGCGATGCGCGTGCTGACGGACCCCGTCGAGACGGGCGCGGTGATCCTGGCCCTGCCGCAGGACGTGCAGGCGGAGGCGTACGACTGGCCGGAGGAGTTCTTCGCCGAGCGGACCTGGACCGTGCGCCGCCCGGCGGCGGACGTCGCCGAACTGGCCGCCGCGATCGACGCGATCCGAGGCGCCCGCCGCCCGCTGATCGTCGCCGGCGGCGGTGTCCACCACGCCCGCGCGGAGGACGCGCTCGCCGAACTGGCCGAAGCCACCGGCATCCCCGTCGCCTCCACCCAGGCCGGCAAGGGCTCCCTCCGCTTCGACCACCCGCAGGACGTGGGCGGCATCGGCCACACCGGCACCGCGACCGCCAACGAACTCGCCCGCACCGCCGACCTGGTGATCGGCGTCGGCACCCGCTGGACGGACTTCACCACGGCGTCGAACACCCTCTTCGCCGCCGACGGCGTCCGCTTCCTCAACCTCAACATCGCGCCCTACGACGGCCACAAGCTCTCCGGCCTGCCGCTGGTCGCGGACGCGCGGGCGGGGCTCGAGGCCCTCTCCGAGGCGATGGAGGTGCACGGCCACCGGGTCGCGGACGCGTACGTCGCCGAGTACGCGGAGGACAAGCAGCGCTGGGAGCACCGCGTAGACGCCTGCTACGAGGCCGACGAACCGGACACCCGCCCCACACAGGCCCAGGTCCTCGGCCTCCTCGACGAGCTCGTCGACGAGTCCGACATCCTCATCAACGCGGCCGGTTCCCTCCCCGGTGACCTGCACAAACTGTGGCGGGCCCGGTCACGGGACCAGTACCACCTGGAGTACGGCTACTCCTGCATGGGGTACGAGATCCCGGCCGCGATCGGTGTCCGGATAGCCGCCCCCGGGCGCCCGGTGTGGGCCTTGGTCGGCGACGGCACCTACCTCATGATGCCGACCGAGATCGTCACGGCCGTCCAGGAGAACGTGCCGATCAAGGTGCTGCTCATCCAGAACCACGGATACGCGTCCATCGGCGGCCTCTCCCAGGCGACCGGCGGCGAACGCTTCGGTACCGCCTACCGCTTCCGCTCCGACGACGGCACGTTCACGGGCACCCCCCTGCCCGTGGACCTCGCCGCCAACGCGGCCAGTCTCGGCATGCGCGTCCTGCGCGCCAAGACGGTCCGTGACCTGCGCGCCGCCCTCGCCGAGGCACGGGCGGCCGACACTCCCACTTGTGTCTACGTGGAGACCGAAACGGCAGACACAGTGTCGGGCCCGCCTCCCGCGCAGGCCTGGTGGGATGTACCTGTGGCCGAGACCGCGACCCGCGCGTCGGCGGTCAAGGCACGCGAGGAGTACGACCGGCACGTCTCAACCCGACGCCGCCATCTGTAAGCAAGGAGTTTCTGGAATGACGAAGATCGTCAACCACTGGATCGGCGGCAAGACCGTCGAAGGCGCGTCGGGTACGTTCGGGCCGGTCACGGACCCGGCGACCGGCGCGGTCACCACCAAGGTCGCCTTCGCGACCGTCGACGAGGTCGACGCGGCGGTACGCACCGCCAAGGAGGCCTTCGCCACCTGGGGCCAGTCCTCGCTGGCCCAGCGCACCTCGATCCTGTTCAAGTTCCGCGCCCTGCTGGACGCCAACCGGGACGCGATCGCGGAGCTGATCACCGCCGAGCACGGCAAGGTGCACTCCGACGCGCTCGGCGAGGTCGCGCGCGGCCTGGAGATCGTCGACCTGGCCTGCGGCATCAACGTGCAGCTGAAGGGCGAGCTGTCGACGCAGGTCGCGAGCCGCGTGGACGTCTCCTCGATCCGCCAGCCGCTGGGTGTCGTCGCGGGCATCACGCCGTTCAACTTCCCGGCGATGGTCCCGATGTGGATGTTCCCGATCGCCATCGCGACCGGCAACACGTTCGTGCTGAAGCCGTCCGAGAAGGACCCGTCGGCGTCGATCAAGATCGCGGAGTTGCTGGCGGAAGCCGGTCTCCCGGACGGTGTCTTCAGCGTCGTCCACGGCGACAAGGTGGCCGTCGACGCCCTGCTGGAGCACCCGGACGTCAAGGCGGTCTCCTTCGTCGGCTCGACCCCGATCGCCCGCTACATCCACACCACGGCCTCGGCGAACGGCAAGCGCGTCCAGGCCCTCGGCGGCGCCAAGAACCACATGCTGGTCCTCCCGGACGCGGACCTCGACGCGGCGGCCGACGCGGCGGTCTCGGCGGCGTACGGCTCGGCGGGCGAGCGCTGCATGGCGATCTCGGCCGTCGTGGCGGTGGGCGCGATCGGAGACGAACTCGTCTCGAAGATCCGCGAACGCGCCGAGAAGATCAAGATCGGCCCCGGCAACGACCCGACGTCCGAGATGGGCCCGCTGATCACGGCCGTCCACCGCGACAAGGTGGCGTCGTACGTCACGGGCGCGGCGGCCGAGGGCTGCGAGGTCGTCCTCGACGGCACCGGCTTCACGGTCGACGGCTTCGAGGAAGGCCACTGGATCGGCATCTCGCTCCTCGACAAGGTGCCCACGTCCGCCAAGGCGTACCAGGACGAGATCTTCGGCCCGGTGCTGACCGTGCTGCGCGTCGACACCTACGACGAGGGCATCGCCCTCATCAACGCCTCCCCGTTCGGCAACGGCACCGCGATCTTCACCCGCGACGGCGGCGCCGCCCGCCGCTTCCAGTTGGAGGTCGAGGCCGGCATGGTCGGCGTCAACGTCCCGATCCCGGTCCCGGTGGGCTACCACTCCTTCGGCGGCTGGAAGGACTCCCTCTTCGGAGACCACCACATCTACGGCAACGACGGCACCCACTTCTACACCCGAGGCAAGGTGGTCACCACCCGCTGGCCCGACCCGGCAGACGGCCCGTCGGCAGTGGACCTGGGCTTCCCCCGCAACCACTGACCAAGCCCCCCGCGCCCTGCTTTCAGGGGCGCGGGGAACTGCGCGAGAACCCCCACCGAACCGGCACCCGACAACGCACCCCCCCCGCGGAGCGCGAAAGGGGGGCGAAGGGGCGCAGCCCCTGGGGATGGGAAGGGT
>NZ_JARGEE010000418.1:0-7514 GCF_033794485.1 Streptomyces sp. MB09-02B | reverse complement strand
AGCCCCCGGAGACGAAGAATGCGCTCCCCCGTCCTGCCCCTGACCTGGCACCTGGCCCGTTCCTCCGGGAGGCGCGGCCTGCAGAGCCACCTCCTCTCCGTCGCCGCGGCGGCCGCCGGCGCCCTCGTCCTGCTGACCCTCCTCGCCGCCTACCTGGGCTCCGGCGTGCGGGCCGACCGCACGGCCTGGCGTACCCCCGACGCCGTGGCGGCGAAGCGGGCGACCGCCGTACAGACACTGGGCACGACGTACGTGGGTCACCGGCCGATCACTGTCGTGTCCCTGGCCCAGCTGCCGGACCGGGCCGCGACGCCCGCCCCGCCCGGTCTGGCCCACTTCCCCGCACCTGGGCGCACGTATGTGTCCCCGGCCCTGGCGGAGCTGATGCGCGAGCTGCCGGCGAAGCGGCTCGCCGACCGCTTCCCGACCACGTCCGGCTACGGCACGATCGGCGAAGCCGGCCTCGCCTCCCCCGACGAACTCGTCGCCGTCGTGGGCCGCGCCCCCACCGACCCCGCGATCACCCGCGCCGCCGAGGGCAGCACCCTGGCCATGCTCGCCGCACGCGCCCGCGTGGACGGCTTCGGCGGCACCAGGCCCAGCCTGTTCACCGCCTTCGACCAGCAGACCACGGTGCTCGGCGGCGGCCTCCTCGTCGTCCCCGTCATCGTGCTGGCCTCGGCCGCCGGACGCCTCGGTGCCGCCCGCCGCGAGCAGCGGCTCGCCGCCCTGCGGCTGGCCGGAGCGACACCCCGCCAGATCCTGGCGATGACGGGCGTCGAGTCGGCGGCGGTGGGCCTCGCCGGTGGTCTCCTCGGCGCGGTCGGGTACACCCTGCTGGTGCCGGTCCTCGCGCGGGTGCCGTACGGCATCGGGACCTGGTACGCCGGTCAGTTGTGGGTCGGCGTGTCCTGGCTGCTGGCGGTGGTGGCGGTCGTGGCCGCGCTCACCTCGGTCAGCGCGATGACGACGCTGCGCGGGGTGGCGCGTTCCCCGCTGGGTGTGGCCCAGCAGGCCGATCCGCGCCGGACGAGGCTGATCCGGCTCGTGCTGTTCGTCGCCGTCGGGATGTACGTGGTGGGCACCGCGGACGGCGGGATGAGCACGGGTCAGACGGTCGGGCTGATCGTCCTGGTGTACGGGGCGTTCTGGACCCTCGGCCCCTGGGTCGTCGACATGCTGGGCAGGCTGCTGAGCCGCCTCGCGCGCCGTCCCGCGACGCTGCTGGCCGCCCGCAGGCTCAGCGACGATCCGCGCGGCGCCTGGCGCACGGTCAGCGGTCTGGTCCTCGCGGGTCTGGTCGCCGGGTTCTTCACCGTGGGGCAGGTCGGCCTCATGGAGTACGACTACCGGGGGCAGGTCGCCGTACGCACGGAGCACGGGGAGGCGGGCGAACTGGCCGTACAGGCACGGAAGTTGCTCACCGAAGCCAGCGTGAAGGCGCGGGTGGGGACGGTCGACGCCGACACCTACGAGGGGATCCTGATCGGCGAGGAGGGCGTCGTGGCCCATGTACGTGGCGGTCAGGAGCAGATGGACACCGCGTCGACCGCGCTGTCCTCCCTCTCCCCCGGGAACCTGCCGTTGACCCAGGACTACGCCAACGCCGAGGGCGACATGACGACCCGGCTCATCGGCGAGACGGGGCTCGCGGTGCTGGCGCTGGGCTTCCTGGTCGCCGCCGCCTCCGCCGGACTCACCGCGGCGGCCACGGTCCTGGACCGGCGCCGGGTGTACGCGCTGCTGCGGCTGGCCGGGACGCCGCTGAAGGTGCTGGACCGGGCGCGGATCCGGGAGACCGCGCTGCCGTTGGTGGTCCTCGCCGGCGGTACGACGGCGACCGGCATCTACGGCGGGATCAAGGTGAACGAGATGTTCCATCTGGAGCCGGACGCGTCCGGGGCCGTGCGTCTCGCCGTCTGCGTCGCCCTCGGCACGGCCATCATGTTCGCGGCGCTGGCCGGGAGCCGGCCGCTGCTGCGGAGGGTGACGGCGGAGCGGGCCCAGGAAGCCGACTGACGCCCTCTCGGCCACCTGCTTCCCTCTTCTTCCGTCTCCTTCAGGCATGATGCGCCCATGAACGACCGCAGCCCGATCCGGGTCCTGATCGCCGACGACCAGGACATGGTCCGCACCGGCTTCCGCTTCTTCCTCGACGCGCAGCCCGACATCACCGTGGTCGCCGAGGCCGCCGACGGCGAGACGGCCGTGCGGCTGGCCCGTGAGGTGCGGCCGGACGTGTGCCTGCTGGACATCCGGATGCCGAAGCTGGACGGTCTGGAGGCGACCCGGCTGCTGGCCGGTCCCGGGGTGGCCGATCCGCTGCGGGTGGTCGTGGTGACCACGTTCGACCTCGACGAGTACGTGTACGGGGCGTTGCGGGGCGGCGCCTGCGGTTTCCTGCTGAAGGACTCGGGGCCGACCCTGCTGGCCGAGGCCGTACGGGCGGCGGCGGTGGGCGACTCGCTGGTGTCGCCGTCGGTGACGGTCCGGCTCCTCAAGCACGTGACGGCGGAGAAGGAGGCCGCACTCGGCCCCGAGGTCCCGCGTTCCCAGGAGGCGTTGACCGACCGGGAGCTCGACGTCGTCCGTCTGGTGGCGCTGGGGCACACCAACGCGGAGATCGCCGCCTCGATGTTCGTGTCCCTCTCCACGGTCAAGACCCACCTCGGCAGCATCCAGCTCAAGCTCGCGGCCCGGAACCGGGTCGAGATCGCGGCGTGGGCGTGGCGGACGGGGCACGCGGGCGACGGCGCGTGAGGGTCACGTCGTGAGGGTGATCCGCATGCCGATCGTGCCGTCGGCGCCCCGGCGCAGTCGGCTGCCGAGGAGGGTGAGCCGGCCGAGGACGCCGTACTTGCGGGCGATCAGCCTGCGGTAGGCGGCGGAGCCGGCCGCGTCCAGGATCTCGGCACGGGCGGGGACCGAGTCGCCGGTGGGGTTGCCGCGCACGTCGCAGGGGCCGACGAGGACGTCGGCGCGGTTGCGGACGCGTTTGACCTTCCAGGAGTCGGTGACGGTCCAGACGCCGAGCGCGTCGCCGTCCCGCACCACCCACACAGGTGTCGGCACGGTGGTGCCGTTCTTGCGGTAGGTGGTGACCAGCAGGTACTTGCCCGCGCCGAGCGCGTCGAGCGTGGTTTCGTCGGCCATGGCGGGAGTCTAGGGCCCCTTTGACGGGCCTGGGCGCACGGCCGCCGGCGGAACCCTCGGCGGCCGTACCCCGGGAACGAGCGGTGGAGCGGCGTCAGTCCAGCAGGCCGTCGTAGTCGGGCAGCTTGTAGGTGCGCTCGGCGTGGCCGCCGACGAGGTCGGTGGTGTTGTTGCCGACGTTGGCGATGATCGTGTAGCCGTCGGACTCGATGTCGGCGCGCGAGGCGGTCTTGTAGGCGGAGACCTCGGAGAAGAGATCGGGCAGGTCGCGCACGTAGAGGCCGTCGACCGGGTAGCCGACGTTCTCCAGGTTCCACTCGGTGAGGGACTCGATGATGCCGGGGCGGGCGGTGACGAAGAAGACGTTCACCCCACGGGACTTGGCGTACTTCGCCAGCGTCAGGGAGGGCTTCAGGGCCGGGGTCGGCAGCTGGTACCAGGGCGTGTAGTGCGTCTCCAGCGTCGTGTTGTCGATGTCGAAGACGATGGCGAGCTTCTTGCCCGAGGAGTTCGCGGTGCGCTGCTGTATGTAGGGCGTGGCGGTGTCGATGACCGCCTTCACGTCCTTCTGCCAGGTCGCGTAGTCCACCTCGGCGGCCGCGGCCGCGGCGGTCGCGGCCGTGCTCGGCGCCGCGGCGGCCGGAACGGCGGCGGTCATCGAAGCGCCCAGGCCCAGTACGGCCACCGTGGCGACCGTGGTGATGCGGCGTCCCACACCGCTTGCTGTCATGTTCATCCCCTTTTCTCATGTCAGAGCGGCGAGGTCGTCGAACCTTTCGCCGCACTGGTCATGGTCATGTCCATCAGTGGCCGGGAGACTACCCAAGAGTTACTGATTAGTAGAGAGGTCGCGACGAACGTTGTTCGCCCGGACGACGCCCGGGGAGTCCGACCGCGGGGCCGTGAAGATCGCCGAACGCTCGGCAAACACCAACCTGCGGGTCTACATTGCCCGTTAATCGAGAGCACGCTCACAGAAGATCCAGGAGTTGATGCCGTGACGGACAACCCGGCAGCCTCGGACTTCCCCTCCTCGTCGCTGAACCGTCGCATCGTCACCACGCGGCCGAGCGCGGCGCGGATCTGGAACTACTGGCTCGGCGGCAGGGACTACTACGAGGTCGACCGCAAGGCCGGGGACGAGATACGCCGACTGCATCCGAGCATCCACGACTACGCCCGCGCGGACCGGCGGTTCCTGCGCCGGGCGGTTCGCCATCTGGCCGCCGACGTGGGGATCCGGCAGTTCCTGGACATCGGCGCCGGGCTGCCGACCGCGGAGAACACCCACGAGGTCGCCCAACGCGTCCGCCCGGACGCGCGGATCGTCTACGTCGACAACGACCCGCTGGTCCTGGTGCACGCGCGGGCCCTGCTGACGAGCGCGCCCGAGGGCCGTACGGACCACGTCGACGAGGACGTGCGCAACGTCGACTCGGTCCTGGAGCACGCCGCCAGGACCCTGGACCTGAACC
The DNA here is from genome assembly GCF_033794485.1 of Streptomyces sp. MB09-02B. Lineage (NCBI taxonomy): Bacteria > Bacillati > Actinomycetota > Actinomycetes > Kitasatosporales > Streptomycetaceae > Streptomyces > Streptomyces sp. MB09-02B. Next base: position 2,886 of record NZ_JARGEE010000418.1, on the reverse strand, counting down.
GGCCCGTCGCGCTGATGCTGCTCGACGTGCTGGCCTTCGTCACCGACGAGGAGGACCCGCACGACATCGTGCGCCGCCTGATGGCCGCGCTGCCCTCCGGCAGCCATCTGATGCTCTCGCACACCGTCACCGACCCGCGGTGGCCCGACGTGGACGTCGCGGCGGCCTGGTGGAACGCGCACGGCACCCCGCGACTGCACCAGCGCACCCCGGAGACGGTGGCACGCTTCTTCGACGGACTGGACCTCCTCGAACCGGGCGTCGTCTCCTGCACACGCTGGCGCCCGGAGCCCACCGACGAGGACACCGGCGAGTCGGCGGAAGTCGCCATGTACTGCGGAGTGGGGGGCAAGCGCTGAATGACGACGGACCTGGTCCGCCTCCAACTGGACGTGACCGCCTTCGACCTGGCACGTTTCCAGCCCTGCGTCGACACATGCCGGACCTCCGGGATCCGGCTGACGACGCTCTCCGAACTCGGCGACACCCCGGCGCACCGCCGGGCGTTGTACGACCTCAACAAGGAGTGCTCGGCCGACATCCCCGAGCGCGGCGCCTTCTTCCCGTACGACGAGTACCACCGGCTCCGCTTCGAGGTGCCCTCCTACGATCCGCGCGGGGTCGTGCTGGCCCTCGACGGCGACCGGTGGATCGGCATGGCGGCGACCTCGGACCGGCGCGGCTCCGGGTTCGTGTTCAACGAGATGACCGGGGTGCGGGTCGGCCATCGCGGCCGGGGCGTCTCGGTGGCCATGAAGTCCTTCGGCATCGGGTTCGCCGGGATGTGCGGGGTGAGCACCGTCCGTACGGTGCACCACCCGGCCAACAGCCGTGCGATCGCCATGAACCGGACGTTGGGATACGTCGACGCGAACTGGTGAACATGTGCCGACCACCGCACGTATGAAAGGAGGGCGCTCAAGGACCGGACGCCCTGGCGGTGTTGACACCGTGTCGGACGGGGTTCGGGAGCCAGGCGATGAGGCACGCACGACGACGAGTCGTGAAGCGGGTGGCGCGGCTGACAGCCGCCGGAGGAGTGATCTGCGGAGCCCTGATGGTCACGCAGGCGGCGATGGCGACCGAACCCGCCGTCACCCCGCCCGCGACCCCCAGCGCGGTGCTGGCCGCGTCCGGCACCGGGAACGGCCTGCTGACCGAACTCGGCTCCGAGCGGACGGCCGGCACCTGGATCGCCGAGGACGGCAGCCCGGTCGTCGCCGTCACCGACGAGAAGGCCGCCGCCGAGGTCGAGCAGGCGGGCGCCCGCCCGAAGATGGTCGAGTACAGCGGCGAGGACCTGGAGGCCGCCACGAACGCGCTGCGTTCGGCACCCCGGGTGCCGGGCACCTCCTGGGCGATCGACCCCGCCTCCAACGAGGTGGTGGTGCGCGCCGACAGCACGGTCTCCAAGAAGGACTGGGCGAGCCTGACCGACCTCGCCGAGGAGATCGGCGGTTCCGTCCGGATGGAGCGCACCGAGGGCGCGTACACGATGCGGCTCAACGGCGCGCAGCCGATCTTCGGTACCGGCGGGCGCTGTTCGATCGGCTTCAACGTGACCGACGGCGAGAACGACTTCATGCTGACCGCCGGGCACTGCGGCCCCTCGGGTTCCGTCTGGTTCTCGGACGACCAGGGCCGGCAGGAGATCGGCCGGACGACCGAGACCAACTTCCCCGGCGCCGACTACTCGCTCGTGCAGTACCTCCAGGACGCGCCCAGCAACAAGACCAACATCGTCTCCGTCGGCGACGGCCGCGGGGTGCGCATCACTTCCGTCGGTGACGCGGCGGTCGGTCAGCGGGTCTTCCGCAGCGGCAGCACCAGCGGCTTCCGCAACGGCGAGGTGACCGGCCTCGACGCCACGGTCAACTACCCCGAGGGCACGGTCTCCGGCCTCATCGAGACCACGGTGTGCGCCGAGCCGGGCGACAGCGGGGGCCCGCTCTTCTCGGAGGGAGTGGCGCTGGGGGTGACCTCGGGCGGCAACGGCGACTGCGACGAGGGCGGGACGACGTTCTTCCAGCCGCTGTCCGACGCCCTCGACGATCTCGGCGTCCAGCTGAACGGCCTGCCGCAGTCCGCCGCCCGGCCGACCGCGGCGGCCGACGGCTCCGAGGACGACGCCCAGGGCGCCGCCGCCCCGGGCTCCGCCGAACCGGGTTCCGTGGAGTCCGTCGAGTCCATCGAGGCCGCCTCCGACCTCCTCAACCGCCTCGTCGATCCCCGCAACGTCGGCCCCGGCCTGCTGGTCATCGCCGGCAGCATGGTCGCCCTGGCGGCCACCCGCTTCATCCGCACGGAACAGGACCGCCAGGCATACCGACGCCAGTACTCACAGAGCTGGGGCTAGATGCGGGTCGGGCGCGCTCCTTCGAAGGGCGCGCCCCGAGGGGGCGCGGGAACGCACGTCCGGCCTCACCGGTCCGCGGGCGGCAACCCACGAAGCGGCCGACAACCTACGAAGCGGCCGCCCATTCGAGGACGAGACGCTCGTACTCGCTCCGCTGCTCCCTGTTCAACGTCCCACCGCTCCGGAACCAGAGCGCCCGGATCTCCTCGTTGACCTCGGCGGCCGTTCGCGCCGGTCCTTCCGCTCTTTCCAGGACGACATCAGGGGTAGTGGACATGGTGTAAACCATATGTCCTCGAACGTGAAGTCGATGTGAGTAAAGGTGCCACTTCCGACATTACGGACCGTGAAGCTGATCACTCTGCGTTTACGGCTCCGCCGTTCCGAGCACGAGCACCTGAATGGCCAGCACCGCCGCCCCCCGGGCCCAGTCGTGGAAGTCGGACACCTTCGTCTCCAGCGGCACGGGCGCGGCCAGCGGATGCCGATGGGCGCGGACCGTCTCGTGCACGGTCTCCCCCGCCACCCCC
>NZ_JARGEE010000417.1:0-7529 GCF_033794485.1 Streptomyces sp. MB09-02B | reverse complement strand
GGGCGGGGCCGGGAGTACGTGTCATCCGGCGCGAGCAGCCCGACCGCCCGGATGCTCTCCCCCAGCCCGGTGAACCCACTCATCGCCACAACCCACCCAACCGACCGGCTCGGACCGCGCCCGTGGCCGGCCCGGAAAAGGCCTCGTTCAATTGGCGCACAGTTGGTAGCCCACTCCTCTGACCGTTCGTATGAGGGACTGGCCCGGCTCGCCCAGTTTGCGGCGCAGGTAGTAGATGTACGTGTCGACGACGCCGGAACCCTCGTCGCGGTGGTTCCAGACGCGTTCCTGGATCTGGCGCCGGGACAGGACGCGCCCGGGGTTCTCCATGAGGTAGCGCAGGAGGGCGAACTCGGTGGTGGTGAGGTCGACGGGACGGCCGTCGGCCCAGACCTGGTGGGCGTCGGCGTCGAGCTGGACCGCGCCGGCGCGGAGGCGGTTGCGGTCGGGCGCGGGGTGGCCGCCGCCGGCCCGGCGCAGCAGGGCGCGGACCCGGGCGGCGATCTCCTTCAGCTCGAACGGCTTGGTGACGAAGTCGTCGCCGCCCATGTCCAGCCCGCGTACCCGGTCGTCGACCCCGCCGAGCCCGGTGAGGAACAGCACCGGGACCGCGTTGCCCCGGTCGCGCAGGGTCCGGCACACCTCGAAGCCGCTCAGGTCGGGGAGGTTGACGTCGAGGAGGATCAGATCGGGGTCGTACCGGGTGACGGCCTGGAGGGCCTGACGGCCGGTGGCCGCGGCGGTCACCTGGTAGCCGAGGAACTCCAGCGCCATGGTCAGCATGGCGCGGATCCCCTCCTCGTCGTCCACGACGAGCAAGCGCCCCGCCGAACCGGCGGGCGGGACTGTTGAAGAGGCGGAGGGCACAGGCGTGGTCATGTCCTGTTCCTTTGCGACCGTGGCCTCAGATCGAGGTCTCAAGTTTCGAACAGGGCCGTATCGTCACACGTACCGACAGGTAAGGGAGACCGCTTTCAACATCATTCGGAACGCCTGGTTCCTGGCGCGCTGTTTCGCCGTCGCGAGGTCGTCGGGGCGTGACACACCGATGGCCCGCGACGTCGGACGTCGCGGGCCATCGGTGTGGACGGCGCCCCCGGACGGGAGCGCCCCCCGTACTGCCTGCTACCGCTACGGGGTGAAGATGAAGTACTTCCAGGCCCCGTACGTCGTGGTGTTGACGTTGTCGCCCGAGCTCGTGTCGTGGTACTCCGAGCGGAAGCGGAAGCGGACGTTCGTGGTCGGGGTGCCGGTGAGGGTCACGTCGGACTTGCCCGCGGTGCCGAGGGGGAAGTACTCGGAGCCCCCGTCGTGCCAGGCGCCGTCGTAGTGGAACTGCAGCTGCAGGCGCTGCTTGCGCTCCGGGTAGTACGACATCGTGGTCTTCAGGACCGGGTCCTTGGACTTGCGGATGTAGTGGTACTTCTGGCCCCACGCCGTCCGGGTCGTGTAGTGGCCCGAGATCGACGACGCGATGGCGACCTTGGTGTAGACGGTGTTGGTGACCGTCCTCGCCTTGTAGCGCGCGTCGCCCGCGAACTTCACCGAGAGCTTGGTGTCGCGCTTGAGGTCCACGGTGACCGACAGGTTGCCGCTGGAGTTCACCGTCCCCGACTTCACCAGCTTGTTCGGCCTGTCCGAGCCGTACGGGTCGGCCCAGATCTCGACCTTGCGGTTCTTGTACGTCGAGCCGAGGTGCGCGGTGAACTTCACGTCCGCGCCGTACGCGTACGTCTTGCGGTTCTTGTCCAGCGTCAGCGCGGGCGTCGCCCGGGAGACCTCGACGGAGCGGGAGGCGGCCGCGGCGGTGTGCTGCGCGTCGCCCGCGTACGACACCTTGTACGTGACCTTGCCACCGGCGGGCGGGGTGTCCGTGAAGGAGAACTTGCCGCCCGTGCCCAGCGTCTTGGTGCCGAGCGACTTGCCCGTGGGGGACTCCAGGTCGGTCCGGGTGACCGTGAGCGGGGTGCCGGCGGGCAGCGGCAGCGTGGCCGTCAGGGTGCCGGAGACCGTGAGCGGCTTGGCGCGGGTGGCCGTCGCCGGGGCGCTGACCGTCAGGGCCGGCTTGGACTTGGTGGGGTCGTCGTAGACGCGGAGGCTGTACTCGCTGTCGAAGTTCCCCGTCAGCGCGAACAGCCTGCTGCCGCCCGGCTCCCAGGCGAGCCCGCCGGTGGCGAGGTGGTCGGAGCCGCTGATCGTGTCGGTGTCCGGCAGCTCGTACTCCCGCACGGGCGTCGTCGTACCCGGCGTGAAGACGTAGATGTCCGGGTCGTACGGGGAGTCGGTCCCGGCGGCGAGGGTCCCGTCCGGGGCGATCGCCACCGAGTTCGGGTGGTGCTCCGTCGTGAACGAGCCGACCTGCGCGAGGTCGGTCGTCTGCCACACCTTGTGCTGGTCGCCGGCCTGGGCGGTGATCAGCCGGCTGCCGTCGGGCGTGAAGGCGAGGTCGCTGGTCATGCCGGACTGGCCCGGACCGCCGACGCGCGCGGTACGGACGGCCGTGCTGCCGGAGACGTCGAACACGGCGAGGTTGAACCAGTAGACCTCCGGGGAGGCCGCGGCCACCACGTCCGGGTCGGCCGGGGACACGGCGAGCCGGGGCGCGCCCGTCCAGTCGGTGTCGGCGTCCTGGGCGAGCGCCACCACGGGCTGCTCACCGGAGACGTCCAGCGAACCGATGTCCCCGTGTTCCTTGTCGCCGTACCCGAACCAGACCTTGCCGCCGGCGAGGGCGAGGTGCGTCGGCTTGGTGCCGTCGCCGGTCGCGTACCGCCCGGCCTCGGTCATGCCGAGGGCGTCGATGGCCACGATCGTGTCGGCGCCGGGCACGGCCGCGTAGAGGGTGCCCGAGTCGGCGGAGAGGGCGAGGCCCGTCACCCCGGGCAGGGAGGCGACGGTGCCGAGGACCGTGCCCGAGTAGTCCGTGGCGACGACCTTGCCGCTGTACGGGTCGCTGACGAAGACCCGGTGGTGGGCGCCGTCCACGAGGAAGTCACCCGCCGACTGGACCGGCAGGACCTTGCTGCTGTCGGCCGCGGCGGGCGCGACCGTGCCGACCGCGAGCGCGGCCGAGCTGAAGAGGACTGCCAGCGCGGTGGCAGCCGGAAGAGTACGCATACGCACGGGTTTCGAACCCCCCGGAACGAAAGAATGGGCGCGTCGTCGTATGCCGTCGGGCGGGGCCGGTGTGTTCGACCTGTGCCGCGCGGGTGACACCTGTGACGCGTGAGCGAAGAGTAAGTCATGCCACTGACAAGAGCGTCACAGGGGGTGGTTGAGAACTCAATGGATTTACGGGACGGACGTCCACTCCGGCGCACGCGCCCTCCACGCACCCCGCGCGCGGTCACCCGAACGGCCCTGAGGTGCGCCGTCACCCGGTCGGCCCACTGCTATCCACAAGGGGAGGGGACGTACCCGACGTACCCGCGAAGGGAAGAACCACCCATGGTCAGCCTGTCCGTCGACCTGTCCGTCGACTTCACCCAGGGCTTGAACGACGCCTGGTCCAAGGTCGCGCAGTTCGTACCGCAACTCGTCGCCTTCCTCGTCATCCTCGTCGTCGGCTGGTTCGTCGCGAAACTGGTCTCCCGCGTCGTCGACCGCGTCCTGCGCAGGATCGGCTCCGAGCGCCTCTCCGAACGTGCCGGAACGTCACGGCTGCTGCGGGACTCCTCGTACGACCTGACCGGCGTCCTCCGCCGGATCGTGTACTACGCGCTGATGCTGATGACCCTGCAGTTCGCGCTGGGTGTCTTCGGCGCGAACCCCGTCAGCGCGCTGATCGACGACATCGTGGGCTGGCTGCCGCGCGCCGTCGTCGCCGTGGTCCTCGTGGTCGTCGCCATGGCCGTCGCGGGCGCGGTGCGCGGGCTCGTCGGGGGCGCGCTCGCCTCCCTCTCCTACGGCCGGACCCTCGCGACCGCCGTCTGGGCCTGCGTCGTCGGCCTCGGCGTCATCGCTGCGCTCGGCCAGGCCGGTATCGCGCAGGACGTCACCCGGCCGGTCCTCTACGCCGCGCTCGGCACGGTCGCCGGCATCCTCGTCGTCGGTGTCGGCGGCGGGCTGATCGGGCCCATGCGGCAGCGCTGGGAGCGCATGCTGACGACGGTGGAGCGGGAGACCGTGCAGGCGCGCGGGAGCGTGGCGGCGTACCGGGCGAGCCGCGAGGCGGCGATCGGCCACCAGGCGGGCTCCCGCGAGCGGGCGGACTCGGCGAGCACCGAGATCTGAACACCACGCACGACGGCGGCGGCGCCCGGCTCTCGATGGAGAGCCGGGCGCCGCCGCCGTCGTTGCCGCTGTGGTGTCAGCCCGCGCCGTTCGGGTCGAAGGCGATGCCCGACGGCTTCGCGCGGCTCAGCTCGGTGGTGAAGCGGCCGTCCTTCAGCGGGAAGTTGGCGTCGCCCCAGGTGGCGTCCTGCATCCGGGACTGGAGGCTCGACGTCCAGGTGTTGCTGGTGCCCGGGTAGCTGTTCCAGCTGACCAGGCCCGGGGAGTCCCAGCCGCCGTCGCCCCAGGCCTCCGCCGTCTCACCGGACTTGGCGAACCGGAAGGCGTGGGTCAGCGCGCCGTCCTTGTGGTAGACGACCTTCAGCCGGACCCCGTCCTTCGGGACCGAGGCGAACGTGGTGGTGGAGTAGCCACCGTGCGCGGAGACGGACACGTACTCCGGAGTGCTCGCGCCCTGCCGCACCCAGACCACCGCCGCCTCCCAGTCGTGCCGGTGCGAGGTGGCCGTGCAGTCGGCACAGCTCATGTCCTTCTCGAAGTACAGGGTGTAGACGAGGGCGCACCACCCGTTGTTGCACTTCACACGCGAGTACGTGTTGGCCTTGCCGAGGTGGCCCGAGCGGCACTGTCCGGTGACCGGCCCGCTGTCGTCGAGACCGCCGTTGAGGGTGCCGCTCGCATTGATCGCCGCCGCCGGGAAGCAGCTGTCGGAGTCGTAGTCGAAGACCGGCTGGAACGTCTTCTGGAACGAGGTCGTGCTCTGGTTCAGCGGGTTCAGTACGCCGGCGTGCGCGCTGCCGGTGAACCCGATGGTCAGGGCGACGGCGCTGCCCGTGACCGCCGCGGCCCTGCCGAGACGGGCGAGGCGCGATCGCACGGACTCCGTGGACCTCTTCGTAGCGTGGGACATCAGCGGTTTCTCTCCACTCGGCTCAGCGTGGGGGACGCCGGTGATCCGGCTCTGCGGGACCGAGGCTGACAAGCGGAGGGTTGATCGGCACCTCCCTCCACCGGGGCAATCAACTCGGAACCCCGCTTCCGAGTTGTTCGGCCCGGCGTACCGCCGCTGTCATCAACACCACACTTCGCGCGCCCAGGGTTACGCGTGTCCACCTGCGTACGTATGGTGAGCGCCGCCTGAACGGAAGTGGGTGATCCTGTGGGGCGTCCCGAGAGACCGCTCGACCCGGCGGCCGGGCCCGTGCAGCGCCTCGCCCACCAACTGCGGGCGCTGCGCCGCACGGCGGGCGGTCCGTCCTACCGGGCGATGGCCGAGGCCGCCGGCTTCTCCGCGACGACCCTCTCCCAGGCGGCGGCCGGCGAACGGCTGCCCTCCCTCGCTGTCGTCCGGGGCTACGTCCAGGCGTGCGGGGGCGATCCGGCCGAGTGGGAGACGCGCTGGAAGGAGGCCGAGGCCGCGGCCGGCGCGGCGGTCGTGGACGACGGTGGGGACCACCCGGCGCCGTACCGGGGCCTCGCCCGCTTCGAACCGGACGACCACGAGCTGTTCTTCGGCCGCGACCGGCTGGTGGAGGAGCTGGGCGACCTCGTCGACGCCCACCGCCTCGCCGCCGTCTTCGGCGCCTCCGGCAGCGGCAAGTCGTCCCTGCTGCGGGCCGGTTTCCTGCCCCGGCTGCGCGAGCGGATCGCCCGGCAGGAGTGCGTGTCCGTGCTGCGGGTGTTCACGCCGGGCGCCCGTCCGGCCGAGACGTACGGGCATCTGCTGACCGTGGGCGACGGCGAGCCCGACAGCTGGGTCGTGGTCGACCAGTTCGAGGAGGTGTTCACCCTCTGCCGGGACGAGACGGAACGCGCGCGCTTCCTCGACCTGTTGCTGACCGCCCGCGACCCCGGCTCCCGGCTCCGGGTCCTCATCGCCGTACGCGCCGACTTCCACGCCCGCTGCGCCGAACACCCCGGCCTCGCGGAGGTACTGCGCCACGCCGGGCTGGCGGTCGGCCCGATGACCGCCGAGGAACTGCGCGAGGCGGTCGTACGGCCCGCGCAGGCCGCCGGGCTCCTGGTGGAACGGTCGCTCGCCGCGACCGTCGTCGAGGAGGTCCAGGGCCGGCCCGGCGCGCTGCCCATGCTGTCGCACGCCCTGCTGGAGACCTGGCGCCGCCGCCGGGGCCGCATGCTGACGACGGCCGCGTACGAGGCGGCCGGCGGCCTCAACGGCGCGATCGCGGCGAGCGCCGAGGCCGTGTACGAGCAACTGCCCGCCCCTCAGGCGGTCGCCGCCCGGCAGTTGCTGCTGAGGCTGGTCGAGCCGGGCCGGGGCACCGTCGACACCGGGCGCCCGCTGACCCGGGACGAACTCTCGGAGTGCCCCCACCCCGACATCCCCCTGGTCGCCGAACGCCTCGCCCGCGCACGGCTGTTGACCGTCGACGAGGAGGGAGTCCGCCTCGCCCACGAGTCGCTGATCGGCTGCTGGCCCCGGCTGCGCGGCTGGATCGACCGGGACCGCGAACGGCTGCGCCACCACCGGCAGCTCACGGAGGCGGCCCGCGCGTGGCTGGAGCACGACCGCGACCCCGGCACCCTCTACCGGGGGACCCGGCTGGCCCGGGCGGAGGAGGTCTTCCCCGGCCATGCCGCCGACCTCGCGCTCACCGAGGCCGAACGGGCCTTCCTCACCGCCGCGTTCGACGTCCGCGAGGCCGAGCGCCTGGCCGCCGCCCGTGCCACGCGCCGCTCCCGGACCCTGGTGGGCGCGCTCTCGGCGGTCCTCGCGGTGGCGCTCGTCGCGGGGCTCGCGGCCTGGCGGCAGCGCGATGACAACCTTGTCCAACGCACGCAGAACACCGCACGCCGGGTCGCCGCCGTCGCGGACGGGCTCCGCACCACCGATCCGCGCGCCGCGCTGCTCCTCGGCGTCGCCTCCTGGCGCATCGCCCCGCTCCCGGAGACCCGCCGCGCCCTCCTCGGTTCCCTCGCGCAGCCGGAGGTGGACGCCTTCTCCGACCCCGCCTCCGGGTACCGCTCCCAGCGCTTCCTCGCCGACTCCGGCCGCACCCTCCTCAGCGTCGACGACCGCACCTGGCAGACCTGGAACCTCGCCACCCGCCGCACCATCGCCTCCGGCCGCCTCCCGGCGGGCGAGGTCCTGGCCGCGGGCCCCGATGCCCGGATCCTGGCGATCGCGACCCCGAACGGGGGCGGGGTCGGGGGCGGCGAAGGCCACGGCGGTGTCCGCCTGTGGGACATACGCGCAGGCCGGTGGACCGGCGGCGCGCCCCTGCCGTCCGGCGGGGCGGGGATCGCGTTCGGGGCGAGCGGGCGGAGTTATGTGG
>NZ_JARGEE010000416.1:0-7559 GCF_033794485.1 Streptomyces sp. MB09-02B | reverse complement strand
GGGCTGGGGAGGGGATGGCTCGGCGGGCAGGGAATGGGCGGCGAGGCGCTGCTCGAGGTGAGAGTTCGGATGGAATCGGGCCGCTGTCGCACGGGTGCGCGCCGCTCCGCCACCGCGTTGCTGTTTCTTGCACCTCGCAGGGCGGCGGTCGGGTGGGAGCCCGCTCCAGAGACGGCCTACCGCCGGTGCCCCGCCGCGTATCGCTGGGTGACCCGCGGTGCGCTGGGCGTCGCGTACTACGCCGCCGTCTTCTTCGCCGCTTGCAGGGCCGCGGCCACCTGTTCCGGGTTCCGGGTCGACAGGTAGACGTAGGGGGTCGGGTCCGTCGGGTCGGTGATCGGGATGCGGAGGGCCGTCGGGATGTAGGCGCGCAGGAGCATGAAGGCGTGCGGGTTGGCCTTGTGGGTGCGCCAGGCCTGGGCCTCCTCCCGGTCCAGGATCTCCGGTTCGCCGAGGGCGCTCACCGGGATCTTCGCCTCGCCCGCGATCAGGGAGTCGCCGACGACGCGGATCCTGATCGAACCGTAGGAACTGGTGACGACCGCCGCGACCGCGGTCCCGCCGACGAGGCCGCCCAGCAGGGGAAGCGTGCCGAACGGCAGCATGATGAGGGCCATCGAGACGCCGACCAGGACGCAGACGAGCCACCAGGTGCGGGGAGCCGTGAGCCGTTCTTCGTACGGCGAGGCGGAGAGCTGCATGGCGTCAAGCTTGGCACGCGGGCCCTCCCGCCCCGGAAGTAGGGGCGTCCGAGGGGAAACCCTGCCCGTAGGGGCGATGGCCGGACGCTGACGGACGGGTAAGGTCTGCGGCTGTGAGAGGTACATCCGCGGCCCTGCGGCCCCCGGCGGACGCCACGGCGCCCGTACGCCATCCCGAGGCACCCGCCCCCGGTGAGCCGCTCGGCGCGCACTACGGGCAGTGTTTCGGCTGTGGTGACGAGCAGCCCCACGGGCTGCACCTGGAGGCGAGGGCCGGCGAAGGCGTCACTCTCACCGCCGAGTTCACCGTACGGCCCGCACACCAGGGTGCCCCGGGGCTCGCCCACGGCGGGGTCCTGGCCAGCGCCCTGGACGAGACCCTCGGCTCCCTCACCTGGCTGCTGCGCACCATCGCGGTGACCGGACGGCTGGAGACCGACTTCCTGCAGCCCGTCCCCGTGGGTGCCGTGCTGCATCTGAGGGCCGAGGTCACGGCGGTGGCCGGACGGAAGATCTTCGCGCGGGCCGAGGGGCGCGTCGGCGGCCCCGAGGGACCGCTCGCCGTCCGCGCCGACGCGCTCTTCGTCGAGGTCAAGGTCGACCACTTCATCGACCACGGCCGCGAGGAGGAGATCCAGGCGGCCATGAACGACCCGGACCAGGTCCGCCGGGCCCGTGCCTTCGAGGTGAACCCGTGAGCGGCGGCCGTCCTCCTCTCGACGTCCTCATCCGGCGCGTCGACCCCGACGTGCCGCTGCCGGAGTACGCGCGGCCCGGCGACGCGGGCGCCGATCTGCGGACCACGGAGAGCCGGGAGTTGAAGCCCGGCGAACGGGCCGTGCTGCCCACGGGGGTGTCCATCGCGCTCCCCGAGGGGTACGCGGCCTTCGTGCACCCACGCTCCGGCCTCGCCGCCCGCTGCGGCGTCGCCCTGGTGAATGCCCCGGGGACGGTTGATGCCGGGTACCGTGGGGAGATCAAGGTGATCGTGGTGAATCTCGACCCGTATGAAGCCGTACGGTTCGAGCGCTTCGACCGGATTGCCCAACTGGTCGTCCAGCAGGTCGAGAAGGTGCGCTTCCAGGAGGTGGCGGAGCTTCCCGGCTCGGCGCGGGCCGAGGGGGGCTTCGGGTCCACCGGTGGTCATGCCGCCGTGGACGGTGCAAGCGACACAAGCAGCACAAACGGCACAAGCATCACAAGCGGCACAACGGGTGGGAATCGATACGCTTCGGTCGTATCCGACCGGGAAGGACAGTGACGTGTTCGGACGTCGCAAGAAGAAGGGTTCCGCTGAGGACGCGGCGGACGCGGCGAGCGAGGCCGAGCAGGTCGACGGCGTTGCCGGGGAAGCCGACGCTGAGGCGGACGTCGAGCGGGAGCGCGTGCGGCTCGAGCCCGAGCCCCGGCCGGACGGGCCGTGGGACAGCACCGAGGTGCGCGAGCCCGGCGAGGGCCGGGTCGACCTCGGTGGCATCTTCGTGCCCGGAGTCGACGGCATGGAGCTGCGGGTGGAGGTCGCCGGTGACGCGATCGTCGCGGCGACCGTCGTGCTGCGCGACAGCGCGGTCCAGCTGCAGGCCTTCGCCGCACCCAAGCGCGAGGGCATCTGGGGCGAGGTCCGCGAGGAGATCGCCTCCGGCATCACCCAGCAGGGCGGGGTCATCGACGAGGTCGAGGGCCCGCTGGGCTGGGAGCTGCGTGCGCAGGTGCCGGTGCAGCTGCCGGACGGTACGGGTGGCTTCCAGGTGGTCCGCTTCGTCGGTGTGGACGGGCCCCGCTGGTTCCTGCGCGGGGTGATCTCCGGGCGGGGCGCGGTGGAGCCGCAGACCGCCGGGCTGCTGGAGCAGATCTTCCGGGACACGGTCGTCGTCCGCGGTGAGGGCCCCATGGCTCCCCGCGACCCGATCGTCCTGAAGCTGCCGAACGACGCGCAGATGGTTCCCGAGGGAGTCCAGCAGGAGGAGCAGGCCGGTTCCCGCTTCTCGGGCGGCATGGGACAGCTGCAGCGCGGACCGGAGATCACCGAGGTCCGCTAGCCGTTCCGGCCGAGGCCGTACGGGAACTGCGCCGGTCCGCGTGGCCGGTCGCGCAGTTCCCCGTGGCCCCACGAGGGCTCGGCGTCAGGGTTGTGTCAAAGAGGCGGCCTCCGGTCGCCTCTGCCCGTTTTGCCGTGATTATTGGCCGTAAGGTCGACGCTGCGTGGGCAGTGGTCACGGGAAGACAATGGGGACATGGGACGCGGGAAGCTTCGGATCTACCTCGGTGCGGCACCAGGCGTCGGCAAGACGTACGCGATGCTGTCCGAAGCGCACCGCCGGATCGAACGCGGCACCGACTGCGTGGTGGCCGTGGTCGAGCACCACGGTCGGCCGCGCACCGAGGTGATGCTGCACGGGCTGGAGCAGATCCCGCGCCGGACGCTGGAGTACCGGGACACGGCCTTCACCGAGATGGACGTGGACGCCGTCCTCGCCCGGCGGCCCCGGGTGGCCCTCGTGGACGAGCTGGCCCACACCAACGTGCCCGGCTCCCGCCACGACAAGCGCTGGCAGGACGTCGAGGACCTGCTCGCCGCCGGCATCGACGTGGTCTCCACCGTCAACATCCAGCACCTGGAGTCGCTCGGCGACGTCGTCGAGTCGATAACCGGCGTACGGCAGCGCGAGACCGTCCCCGACGAGGTGGTGCGGCGGGCGGACCAGATCGAACTGGTCGACATGTCGCCACAGGCGCTGCGACGACGGATGGCGCACGGCAACGTCCACCAGCCGGACAAGGTCGACGCCGCGCTCTCGAACTACTTCCGCCCCGGGAACCTCACCGCCCTGCGGGAGCTGGCGCTGCTGTGGGTGGCGGACCGGGTCGACGAGTACCTCAACGCCTACCGCAGCGAGCACCAGGTGTCGCGGATCTGGGGCTCCCGCGAGCGGATCGTGGTCGGGCTGACCGGCGGCCCCGAGGGGCGGACCCTCCTCAGGAGAGCCGCCCGGCTCGCCGAGAAGGGCGCCGGCGGTGAGGTCATGGCCGTCTACATCGCCCGCAGCGACGGGCTGACCTCCGCCTCGCCCAAGGAACTCGCCGTCCAGCGCACCCTCGCCGAGGGCCTCGGCGGCACCTTCCACCACGTCGTCGGCGACGACGTCCCCGCCGCGCTGCTGGCCTTCGCGCGCGGGGTCAACGCCACCCAGATAGTGCTGGGCGTCTCGCGTCGCAAGAGCTGGCAGTACGTCTTCGGGCCGGGGGTCGGCGCCACCGTCGCCCGGGACTCCGGACCCGACCTGGACGTCCACCTGATCACGCACGACGAGGCGGGTAAGGGCCGCGGACTGCCCGTCGCCCGGGGCGCACGGCTCGGCCGGGTCCGGATGATCTGGGGCTGGCTGGTCGGGACGGCCGGGCCCGTGCTGCTCGCGCCGCTGCTGGCCGCCTTCGAGACCGACCTCGGCCTCGCCAACGACATGCTGCTCTTCCTGACGCTGACGGTGGCCGCGGCCCTGCTGGGCGGTCTGCTGCCCGCCCTGGCCGCGGCCGTGCTGGGCTCGCTGCTGCTCAACTGGTTCTTCGCCCCGCCGGTCCACACGCTGACGGTCGACGACCCGACGAACATCGTCGCCATCGTGGTCTTCATAGGGGTCGCGGTGGCGGTGGCCTCCGTGGTGGACCTCGCGGCCCGGCGCACGCAACAGGCGGCCCGGTTGCGCGCCGAGTCGGAGATCCTGTCCTTCCTCGCGGGCAGTGTGCTGCGCGGGGAGACCAGCCTGGAGGCACTCCTCGAACGGGTGCGCGAGACCTTCGGGATGGAGTCCGTGGCTCTGCTGGAGCGCGAGAGCGATGTCGACCCGTGGACCTGCGCGGGCAGCGTGGGGCCCCGGCAGATGGACCGGCCCGAGGCCGCGGACGTGGACATGCCGGTCGGAGACCACATGGCGCTCGCCCTCTCCGGACGCGTCCTGCCCGCCGAGGACCGTCGGGTGCTGGCCGCGTTCGCCGCCCAGGCCGCCGTCGTCCTGGACCGCCGGCGCCTCCAACAGGAGGCAGACCAGGCCAAGGCGCTGGCCGAGGGCAACCGCATCCGCACCGCGCTGCTCGCCGCCGTCAGCCACGACCTGCGCACCCCGCTGGCCGGTATCAAGGCCGCCGTGTCGTCCCTGCGCTCCGACGACGTGGCCTGGTCGGAGGAGGACGAGGCCGAACTGCTCGAAGGGATCGAGGACGGCGCTGACCGGCTCGACCACCTCGTGGGCAACCTCCTCGACATGTCCCGGCTGCAGACCGGCACGGTCACCACCCTGATCCGTGAGATCGACCTCGACGAGGTGGTGCCGATGGCGCTCGGCGGCGTCCCGGAGGACAGCGTCGGGCTGGAGATCCCCGAGAGCCTGCCCATGGTCGCCGTCGACCCAGGCCTGCTGGAGCGCTCGGTCGCCAACATCGTGGAGAACGCCGTCAAGTACAGCCCGCCCGGCACACCCGTCCAGGTCTCCGCGAGCGCCCTCGGCGGCCGCGTCGAGGTCCGGGTCACCGACCGCGGCCCCGGCGTCCCCGACGAGGCCAAGGACCGCATCTTCGCCCCCTTCCAGCGCCACGGCGACGCCCCGCGCGGGACCGGCGTCGGCCTGGGCCTCGCCGTCGCCCGGGGCTTCGCCGAGGCCATGGGCGGCACGCTGGACGCCGAGGACACCCCCGGCGGTGGACTCACCATGGTGCTCACCGTTCGGGCCGCACAGAACGGCTCCGGGCCCGTCACGGCCCCGTCGTCGGGCACCGACCCGGCCGCGGACACGTCTACGTCGGTGGACGCCGCACCGTCGGCGGACCCGGCCGCCGGCCCACCGGTCGTCACGGCCACATCGGCAGAGAGGCGAACCACATGAGGCGAACCACATGAGGCGGGCCGGATGACCAGAGTCCTCGTGGTCGACGACGAGCCGCAGATCGTGCGTGCGCTCGTGATCAACCTGAAGGCCCGCAAGTACGAGGCCGACGCCGCCCACGACGGGGCGACCGCGCTCGCGCTCGCCGCGGCCCGTCACCCCGATGTCGTCGTCCTCGACCTCGGACTGCCCGACATGGACGGCGTCGAGGTGATCAAGGGGCTGCGCGGCTGGACCCGGGTCCCGATCATCGTGCTCTCCGCCCGGCATTCCTCCGACGAGAAGGTCGAGGCCCTGGACGCGGGTGCCGACGACTACGTCACCAAGCCCTTCGGCATGGACGAACTGCTCGCCCGCCTGCGGGCCGCCGTCCGCCGCGCGGAACCCGTGGGCGGGGAGGACGGCGACGTGATCGTGGAGACGGACGACTTCACCGTCGACCTGGCCGCGAAGAAGGTCAACCGGGACGGCAGGGACGTCCGACTGACCCCCACCGAGTGGCACCTGCTGGAGGTGCTGGTCCGCAACACCGGGCGCCTGGTCGGCCAGAAGCAGCTGCTCCAGGAGGTGTGGGGGCCCTCGTACGGGACGGAGACCAACTACCTCCGGGTCTACATGGCCCAGCTGCGCCGCAAGCTGGAGGGCGACCCCTCGCAGCCCAGGCACTTCATCACCGAGGCGGGGATGGGGTACCGCTTCGAGAAGTGAGACGCCGAAGTGCGCACGGGCCCGCGTACGGGGGTGCTGGACTGTCGGCGGGCCCCGGTACGCTTTTTGTCATGAGTGCTGTTCCTCGTTCCGAGAAGCCGGCGGGCCGGTTCCGGCGCATGCTCGACCGGCTCTCCTCGTCCCAGACGGACCTGGAGTCGGAGGAGCTGCGCGAGGACGCGGACACCGCGGGCTGCACGCGTATATGTGACTGTCACGACCGACAGATAGTGACCGTTACTGGTACCTTGCGCACGGTCACGCTGCGCCCCCGGGCCGGTGTCCCAGCCCTGGAGGCCGAGCTGTTCGACGGTTCGGCCGCCCTGGACGTCGTGTGGCTGGGCAGACGCTCCATCGTCGGGATAGAGCCGGGGCGCAAGCTGATCGCCTCCGGCCGGATCTCGATGAGCCGGGGCCGTAGGGTGCTGTTCAATCCGAAGTACGAACTCAGACCGCTCGGACGGGAGTAGCCGGTGACGTCGCTCGACAAGCCGACGGAAGACGCCCAGCGCGGCGTCCAGGACGCCCAGGGCGGACAGGACGGCGCGCACGACTCCAAGGCGGTGACGGAGGCCGCGCTGTTCGAGGCGTTCGGTGGCGTGCGCGGCATGGTCGAGACCGTGCTCCCGGGCCTGCTCTTCGTCTCCATCTTCACGATCAACAAGGACCTCCACTCGGCGGCCCTCGCGGCCCTGGGCGTCTCCGTCCTGCTGGTCGTGGTGCGGCTGGTCATGAAGGACACCGTCAAGCACGCCTTCAGCGGTGTCTTCGGGGTCGCCTTCGGTGTCGTCTTCGCGATGATGACCGGCAACGCCAAGGACTTCTACCTGCCGGGCATGCTCTACACGCTCGGTCTCGGATGCGCGTACATCATCACGACGCTGGCCGGTGTGCCGCTGATCGGTCTGATGCTCGGCCCGGTCTTCAAGGAGAACCTGTCCTGGCGGACCCGGAACCCCGGCCGCAAGAAGGCGTACGCGAAGGCGAGTTACGCCTGGGGCGCGATCCTGCTCGGCAAGTGCGCGATCCTCTTCCCGCTGTACTGGTGGGCCGACACCACGCAGCTCGGCTGGGTCCTCATCGCCCTGAAGATCCCGCCGTTCCTGCTCGCGGTGTGGCTGACCTGGATCTTCCTGGCCAAGGCGCCTGCCCCGATCGACGTGTTCGCGGAGATGGAGGCGGAGGAGCGGGCGGAGGACCTGTGGGCGGGCATCCTCGGCTCGCTGCGGAGCAGTGCCCCGCGCGCGAAGCTGGTGCTCAACCACCTCAACCC
>NZ_JARGEE010000415.1:0-7630 GCF_033794485.1 Streptomyces sp. MB09-02B | reverse complement strand
GAAGACCCCGACCGAAGCCGCGCCCCTTACGGGCGCGGCTTCGGTCGGGGTCTTCTGGGTATGCGGGGGGCGGTTTGAGTATCCGTACTCTGTCGGCTCGGCTTCCGGGCGGGAAACCTCGTACGTATGACCGAGAAGCTGCTCCGCCCCCTGCGCACGCGCCCCTGGCCGGAACGCTGGCTGACCCGCCTGCTCGGCGCCGCGCTCGCCGCGGCCGCGTACCGCCTCTGTCTCCCGTGGGACCTGCGCGACCGCCCCGAACTGGAGGGATCCCTCAGGGAGGCGACCCCCGTGACCGTCACGGGGGTCGTCGTCCTCGCCCTCGTCCTGCTGGTCCTCGCGGCCTACTTCGGCCACCGGGACGCCCTGGCCTGGCCGTTGCTCCTGACCGCCGTCCCGCCGTCCGCTCTGATGTACCTGTCCTTCCACGCGCACACCGAGCCGCCGGACGCGGACGTATGGCCGTTGTCCTGGGCCTTCTTCACGCTGGTGCTGGGCGCGTGGGTGCTGGTCGCGTCCTCGGTGGCACGCCGGTTCCGGACGGATCCGGTGGACGAGCGGTGGCTGATCCACAGCCGGTCCGAGGATTGTTCGGCCACCGCCCGGTTCGCCGAGCAGCCGCCGCCCGGCCGCCGTCCGGGAGCCCGTCAGCCGTAGAAGTACCGCCGGGCCTTCTCCTCGAAGTACGACGAGTAGGCGAGGCCGATGGCCGGGGTGCCCCGGTACGAGCCCACGTACTGCTGGGTGCTGTCGACCACCACGGGCCGGGCCATGCACGCCCACTTGTTGCGCTGCTGGGCCTCCGCCCAGCGGACGGCCGCCGGGTCCACCCGGTCGCTGACCAGCACCGGGAACGCGCCGATGCCGTTCTGGATCCCGGCCGGCAGACCGCCCTTGGTCTTCTTCGCGTACGTCAGCACCTGGTCGGTGAAGGTCTCGACGGTCGGGATGGTTATCTCCTGGACCGCCGCCGCGACCGTGAACAGGTGCAGCTTCGTCCCCATCCAGCTCCACCGGAAGTCGGCCCGGCGCCCGATGAGTACGGGCACCCCGGCCCACTCCTCCCACCACGTACGGCATTCGTCGGCGGCGAGACGGGCGGCCACGGAGGCGAGGTAGGCCTGGGAGGGCGTCTGCTGTGGATGCATGGCCGGATCATGCACCGGCTCCAGCCGTGCTGGGAAGTCAGGCGCCCGTGGTCGAACCGGGCCGGACGATCATCAGGATCGTGACCGTGGCCCACAGCAGGTTGAACACGCCCGTGAACATGGCGAGTCGGGCCGTGGTCCCGGCGTCGACGGCGGTGCCGCCGATCCCTTCCAGGATCTCCTCCTGCCGGGGCAGCACCAGCGCCAGCAGGACCATGGCCGCGAGGGCGGTCAGCAGCATCGACACGATCAGCCAGGCGTCCTTCAGCACGCCCATGCTCAGCGCTGTGGCGAACCCGAGCACGGGCACGGCGATGCCCACACCGCCGTACACCCGGCAGATCCGGTGCAGCAGCCGTACGGCCGACACCGCCCGCTCGCTGTCGGGTTCGGCCAGCGCCTTGCGGGCGCTCGGCGGGAACATGCTGGCCGCGACGGTGACGGGCCCGACGGCGATGATCGCGGCGAGGACGTGGAGGGAGAGAAGGAACTTGGTCACGAGGGGACGGTAGGGCGCGGAAGGATCGCGCAGTAGTGGCGGGATTGCCATGTCCCAACGGATTCTCGCCGCCACCGCCACCGCCACCGCCACCGTCACCGCCACCGTCACCGCCACCGTGGAGTGGGAGAAGCCCGGGCCCTGTTGGCCGGAACCCGGTACGGGCCTACGCTCCCGCCATGCACACCGTGGCCGTACTGGCGCTCGACGACGTGATTCCCTTCGACATGTCGGCCCCCGTCGACACCTTCGGCTGGGCGCGGCTGCCGGACGGGAGGGAGGCGTACCGGGTGCGGGTCTGCTCGGCGGCGGGGGACGGGGTGGTGAAGGCGGGACCGTTCAGCGTGCGGGCGCCGTACGGGCTGGAGGCGCTCGCCGAGGCGGACACGATCATCCTGCCGGGGACGGCCGATCCGACCCTGCCGTTGCCGCCGGGGGTCACGGAGGCGCTGCACGCCGCGGCGGCGAGCGGGACGCGCATCGCGTCGATCTGCGTGGGCGCGTTCCTCTTCGCCGCGACGGGGCTGCTGGACGGGCTGCGCGCCACCACGCACTGGATCGCGGCCCCCGATCTGGCGGCCCGCCACCCGGAGGTCACCGTCGACCCGAACGTCCTCTACGTCGACAACGGCCAGTTCCTGACCTCGGCGGGCGCCGCCGCGGCCATGGACATGTGCCTGCACATGATCCGCAACGACCACGGCTCGGCGGTCGCCGCGTTCACCGCGCGGATGTGTGTGATGCCCCTCGAACGGGAGGGCGGCCAGGCGCAGTTCATCGTGCAGGACCAGCCCCCGGCGCCCGCCGGCGCCACCATGGAGCCCCTGCTGCGCTGGATGGAGCAGAACGTGGAGCGGGATCTGACCCTGGACGACATCGCCCTCCACGCCGGCACGAGCACCCGCACGCTGAACCGACGCTTCCGCGAACAGACGGGCACGACGCCCTTGCAGTGGCTGCACCGGGCGCGGGTCCGTCGGGCCCAGTACCTGCTGGAGTCCACCGACCACACCGTCGACCGCATCGCGACCCAGGCGGGCTTCGGCTCCCCGACCGCCTTCCGCGACCGTTTCAAGAGGGTGGTGGGGACGAGCCCGTACGCGTACCGGCGGGCGTTCCGGGGGGAGGGGGGTACGCCGACGGGTCGCTGATGAACGGGGGCCGCGCTCCGCCCCGTCAGGGGCGCGGGGAACTGCGCGAGCGACCACGGACGACCGGCGGCCCCCGACCGGCCGGACCCCCTACCCCTTCCGGGGGCGGCTCCCCTTCCGGGGGCGGCTCCCCTTCCGGCGCGGCTATCCCTTACGGTCGGCCACCACCCAGGAAGCCAGCGCCACCACCCCGGCGACCCCGAACACCGCCGGCCAGGCCCCCACCTTCTTCGCCAGCGGATGCGACCCGGCGAACGCGGCCACGTACCCGGCGGTCAGCGCGCCCGCGGCCCTGCCCCCGGCCGCCTTCTGCCACTGCTGGGCCGCCGCGGCACCCGCCACCGCGAGCACCGCCCCGCCCAGCGGGCGCTTCTTCGTCCAGCGAGCCACCCCGTACCCGCCGATGAGCCCGCTCGCGGCCACCGCCGCCGTGGGAACCCTCGCCATCACTGCCTCCTGCCTCCCGTGTCCTGCGCCAGGTCCGTCGCGCCCGAGGCTACTGGGCCGCCACCCGCCGGGCCTGCCGAGGCCCCCGTACGACCACGGCCAGCAGGGACGCGGCCAGACAGACCGCGCTGAGGCTGGTCCAGACGACGTCGTACGCGCCGAGGAGATCACGGGCGGCGGCGCCGAGGAACGCGGAGGCGCCCGCGCCGAGTTGGTGGGCGGAGTTGACCCAGCCGAAGACGATCGGGCCGTGCTCGCCGTAGACGCGGTCGGCGAGGGCGATGACCGGCGGGACGGTGGCCACGTCGACGAGGCCGTACACGACGACGAAGGCGACCATCGTGGGGGTGACAGTGGACGAGAACACCATCGGCAGCGCCAGCAGGGTCAGCGCGCGGACCGCGAAGTACGCGGACAGCAGCCGGCTCGGGTCGAAGCGGTCGGTGAGCCAGCCGGAGAAGACCGCGCCCAGCGCGGAGAACACGCCGATCAGCGAGAGCAGCGACGCGGCGGCGGTGGCGCGCATGCCGTGGTCGTGGGCGGCCGGCGCCCAGTTGCTCCACATGATCCCGTTGGTGGAGGCGCCGCAGATGACGAACATCCCGGCCAGCACCCAGAACGGCCCGGTCCGCGCGGCGTCGAACAGCACCCTCAGAGCACGCCGCGCCGCCCCCGACACCGGCGGCGGCTTCGGTACGAACTCCCGTGCCCCGTAAGGCTTCGCGCCCACGTCCGCCGGGTGGTCGCGCAGCAGCAGGAGGACGAGGGCGGCCACCGCGAGGGCGACGAACGCCAGCGTCACCACCGGCGGACGCCAGCCGTGCCGGTCGACGCCCCAGGCGAGCAGCGGCAGGAAGAGGAGCTGGCCCAGGTGGCTGGAGGAGCTGAGCACTCCGGTGACCAGGCCGCGCCGCCGCTCGAACCAGCTGCCGGTGATGCTCGCCGCGAACGTCATGGTGAGACAGCCGCTGCCAAGACCGATCAACACACCCCAGTACGCGGTCAGTTGCCACGACTGGGCCATCACGCTGGTGAGCAGCGCGCCCGCCGTCACGAGCAGCAGGGCGCCGACGACCACGCGCCGGATGCCGACCCGGTCCATCAGCGCGGCGGCGAAGGGGGCGGTGAGACCGAACAGGACCATGTTGACCGAGGCGGCGAGGGCGATCTGGCCCCGGTCCCAGGCGTAGCTCGCGTGCAGCGGGGTCACGAGCAGCCCGGGAACGGTGGTGAAGGCCCCGGCGGTGACGATGGCGGCCCCGGCGGCGAGGGCCACGGCCCAGGCGCGGTGGAAACGGGGGCCCGGGGGACCGGCCCGCCCACCCTCGTGGGCCTCGGTCCGCTCGTGTCCAGGAGTGGTGGTCAGCTCAGCCATGGGTCCAGCCTGTGGGGCCGGGGCCGCCCCCACGAGTGGCCAGATGGACCTGGTGCGCAAGAATGTGGACATGCCTGTGGCCATGTCTGTCTTCGCCCACCCCGGACGTCATCGCGTCGCCGTACTGGCCCGCCAGATGCTCCTGCCCATCGAACTGGGAATCGTGCACCAGCTGTTCGGGCAGGCGAGAGAGGGTGCGACGGCGGACGGGGAGCCGCTGTACGAGGTCGTCACGTGCGGGCTGCGCGCCGGTGACACCCGCACGGACGGCGACTTCACGGTCAACGTGCCCTACGGCCCGGAGGCGTTGGCCGAGGCGGACACCGTCATCGTCCTGTCCTCCCACGACGACTACGTCCAAAACGCCCCCGACCTCACCGCCCCCCTCGCCGACGCCCTCGCCCGGATCCGCCCCGGCACCCGGATGGCCTCCATCTGCACCGGCGCCTTCGTCCTCGCCTCCGCCGGACTCCTCGACGGGCACACGGCCACCACGCACTGGCGGTACACCGACCTGTTCGCCCGCCTGTTCCCCAAGGTCGAGCTGGACCCCGACGTCCTCTACACCGACGGCGGTGACGTCCTGACCTCGGCCGGCTGCGCCTCCGGCATCGACCTGTGCCTGCACATGATCCGCCGCGACCACGGCACGGCCGTCGCGGGCGACGTGGCCCGCCGCACGGTCGTGCCACCGCACCGCGAGGGCGGCCAGGTCCAGTACGTACGGCGCCCCGTGCCCGCCCTCGCGGCACCCGCCACCTCCGCGGCCCGCGAATGGGCGCTGCGCCACCTCCACGAGCCCGTCACCCTGGGGCAGTTGGCGGCCCGCGAGGCGATGAGCGTGCGCAACTTCAACCGGCGGTTCCGCGAGGAGGTGGGGACGACCCCGATGACCTGGCTCACCCGGCAACGCGTCGAGCTGGCCCGGGAGTTGCTGGAGGAGTCGGATCTGCCGGTCGACCAGGTCGCGACCCGCACGGGCCTCGGCACGGCGGCCAACCTGCGCCGGCACTTCCAGGAGACGCTGGGCACGTCCCCGAGCGCGTACCGGACGACGTTTCGGGCGATGTGAGGTCGTGGGGGTGCCCTGCGATGTGGCGTCGATGGGTGCTCTGAGATGTGACGCAGAGGGGTGCTCCGCGAGGTGACGCAGAGGGCCCTGCGAAGGCGCGACTCACGACCGAGACCCTGGGCAACCGGAGCGGTCCCGCTGACATCGCCGCCCACCGGACGCCACCATCATGCGATGACCCCCACCGTCGCTCACCTCACCACCCAGGATGGCATCCGCCTGGCCCACCGCGAACACGTCCCGCCCCACGCGCACGGCCGCACCCTCCTCCTGCTGCACGGCCTCGCCGGCCACCAGGGAGAGTGGGACGACCTTGTCCCCCGCCTCCTTGCGGACGGCCACCGCGTGGTGACGTACGACGCCCGGGGCCACGGCGCGAGCACGCGCCGCCCGACGGACATGAGCCGAGCGGCGTGCGTACGGGACGCGGTGACGGTGATCCGCGAACTGGGCCTCGCTCTCCCGGGACAGGCCCCTCTGACCCTCGTGG
Source organism: Streptomyces sp. MB09-02B (assembly GCF_033794485.1). Classification (NCBI taxonomy): domain Bacteria; kingdom Bacillati; phylum Actinomycetota; class Actinomycetes; order Kitasatosporales; family Streptomycetaceae; genus Streptomyces; species Streptomyces sp. MB09-02B. Next base: position 1,448 of record NZ_JARGEE010000415.1, on the reverse strand, counting down.
GCCAGTCCCTCGGCGGCCACACGGCCTTCCTCGCCGCGGCCGCGCACCCGGAACTCCTCGACTCCCTGATCCTGATCGAGGCGGGCCCGGGCGTCCCCGACCCCACCCTTCCCGCCCACATAGCCGCCTGGCTGGACAGCTGGCCGACCCCGTTCGACTCGCCGTCCCAGGCAGCCGACTTCTTCGGTCACCCGAGCTGGTCCCGCAACCTCGACCACCGCCCCGACGGCTGGTACCCCCGGGCGGACCGCGCCACGATGCTCGCCGCGATCGCGGAGCCGGCCGATACGCCGTACCACGCGGAGTGGGCCGCCACCACCTGCCCCACCCTCGTCGTACGCGGCGCGCGCGGCACCATGGCGGCCGCCGACGCCGCCGCGATGCCGACCACCCGCCCGCCGGGCACCCGAACAGACCTCACCGTCATCGAGGACGCGGGCCACGACGTACACCTGGACCAGCCGGGCCGCCTGCACACGGCGATGTCGAACTTCCTCACCGCGCTGCACGCCAGCGGCAGTTGAGGAGGAGCTGAACACATCACCGAAGGGACGGGCGACAATCTCCCCATGGGGACCAGGAATCTCACCGCCCGAGAACTCAACCGGGCCACACTCGCCCGCCAACTACTCCTCTCCCGCGACCAGTTGGACGCGACGGAGGCGATACGGCGGATCGTGGCCCTCCAGGCCCAACACCCGGCCTCCCCGTACATCGCCCTGTGGAACCGCCTGTCCCCCTTCGACCCCGCCACGCTGGACGCGGCGCTCACCGAACACCGCCTCGTCCGGGCGACGCTGATGCGGATCACCGTCCACACGGTCCACGCGGACGACTACACCCCGTTCCGCGAGGCGATGGAACCCACCCTGCGAGGCTCCCGCCTCGGCGACCCCCGCTACCGCGCCTCCGGCCTGACAGCCGCCGACGCCGACGCCTTCCTCCCGCGCCTCCTCGACCACGCCGACGGCACGGTGCGGACGGCCGCCGAACTCCGCGCCTGGCTGGAGGCCCACCTCGACGACACGGCCACGCCGGACACGGCCGCCCCGGGCCCCGCTGCTACGGCCACCGCCACCGTCACCCTGGACACCGGCGCCCACCGCATGCTCCGCCACTACGCGCCCCTGTGGCACGCCCCGACCGGCGGCCCCTGGTCCTTCGACACCCGCCAGTCCTACGTGGCGGCCTCCCCGCGGCCGTCCCTCACGGACCCGGACGCGGCCGCCGAGGGTCTCCGCACCCTCATCCGCCGCTATCTCCAGGGATTCGGTCCGGCGACGATCGCGGACATGGCCCAGTTCGCGCTGATCCCGCAGCGCCGCATCAAGACGGCACTGGCAGCCATGCCGGAGGAACTCGAACCCCTCCAAGCCGCTGACACGGGCCAGACCCTCTACGACATCCCGGGCGCCCCACGCCCCCCGGAGGACACCCCCGCCCCACCC
>NZ_JARGEE010000414.1:0-7647 GCF_033794485.1 Streptomyces sp. MB09-02B | reverse complement strand
GTACGCGCAGTTGGCGGCCCTCGCCCCCGCAGCCGCTGCGCGAGGCCCGCCAACTGCGCGTACTGCTCCCCCAGTGCCGCCGGGCTCTCGCCCACCGGGTCCTTGAAATAGAAGCCGAGCTCGGACAGGGGGCCGGAGAGGCCCGCCTCGTGGGCTCGGGACAGGAGGCGGGCGAGGTCGAGCACCAGCGGCGCGGCGAGGGCGGAGTCGCAGCCCTGCCAGGTGGTCTGCAGGACCATGCGGGTGCCGAGGAAGCCGTCGAAGGCGATGTGGTCCCAGGCGGTCTTCCAGTCGCCGAGGGCGGGGACGTCGTCGATGTGCGTCTCGCCCTCAGGAGTCGCCCCGAGGCTGTCGGTCAGGACGCGCTCCTTGCCGGCGTTCTTGGCAGCGGCGGCGGCCGGGTCGGCGAGGGCGACGCCGTCGCCACCGCCGAGCAGGTTGGTGCCGGACCACGCCCGGACGGTGAGGGCCCGCTGGGCGAACATCGGGCCCAGGACCGAGCGGAGCAGGGTCTGGCCGGTCTTGCCGTCGCGGCCTGCGTACGGGAGGCCGGAGGAGGTGGCGAGGGAGGCCAGGGACGGGTGGTGGAGTCCGGTGGAGGGGGTGAAGTTCACGTAGGGGCAGCCGGCGCGCAGGGCTGCCGCCGCGTAGAGGGAGCTGGGTGGCAGGGCCGTGCCGGTGAAGGCGGGTTCCGTGGACGCGACGTTCACCACCACGGCCCGGGTCAGCCCCCGGCGGCGTACGAAGTCCTCGATGTCGGCGGCGTGGGAGGAGATCAGTTCGTCGGGTGTCCTGGTGTCGCCCGGGAGGGGGCCGCCGGGTCTGATCTCCCGGTCGGCGGCGGCCAGTTCGGCGGCGACGGCGGCCGGGAGGTCGTGGGGCAGGACCCCTCCGGCCGCGAGGGCTTCGGCCCGTTTGGGGAGGGGGCAGTCGACCGTGTCGTGGCCGCCGAAGACGAGGGAGGAGAGGGGCGGAAGGTGTGCACCGGCGAAGAGAGGAGTCTCGGTGACCATGCCCGTCGGGGAGTGCAGGCCCGCCGTGACGGCCGCGCAGCCCGCGACGACGGTGGTGGCGACGGAGCCCCGTGCACCGATCAGCCAGACGCCGACACTCGGTGGAGAAGCGGACACGGACGCGGACATGGGCAGCCTCCTCGTCGGGCCAGTGGGTGGGAGCGAGTGCTGGGAGAAGCCGGGGACCCTCCGTGGGGAAGAGGGAAGAGGGAAGAGGGAAGAGGGAAGAGGGAAGAGGGAAGAGGGAAGAGGGAAGAGGCAAGGGGCAAGGGGACAGGAAGGAGGGGCGAGACGGCGGGCGGAGGTCCGGCGTCCCCCGCCCGCCGTCGCTCAGTCGCCCGGAGGCGAGTCCGCCCTGTCGGGGGCGGCCCGCGCGGGCAGTTCCTTGATCCGGATGTCACGGAAGGACACCTGGTCGGCGGATCCGTGGTTCTGGATGCCGACGTGGCCGTCCCGCAGGCTCCGTACCGGATCGGTGTTGGTGAAGTCGTTGATCTTCACGCCGTTGAGCCAGACGCGGAGCCGCTCGCCCTCCACGCGGATCTCGTACGTGTTCCACTCCCCCGGCGGGTTCAGGGCGCGGTCGCGCTTCCTGAGGTCGGCGGAGCGGAAGCCGTAGACGGACCCGGTGGTCCTCTCGGGCACGTCCGTGGCGTCGATCTGGACCTCGTAGCCGTTGTTCACGGCCGACCAGGGGTCGTCGGAGGGCGGGAAGCCGACGAAGACACCGGAGTTGTCGTCGCCCGAGGGGCCGGACATCCTCCAGTCGAGCTTCAGGGAGTAGGACCCGAAGCTCCGGTCGGCGTACCAGAGCATGCCCATCCCGCCGGACGACGTGAGCGTGCCGTCGTCGGCCGGGGTGAAGGAGCCCGGGCCCGCCTGCCGCCACGCCGCGAGCGAGTCCGCGGTGCCGTCGAACAGCGGCCGGTAGCCGTTCTCCGGGCGGCAGTCGGCCTGGGCCTCGCCGATCGCCCAGCGGATGCCGCCCAGCAGGTGCTGCCGGAAGGCGGGTTCGGCGAAGGACTCCTTGGTGTGGCCGCCGCCGGTGTAGAAGGCACGGCCGCCCTGGTAGTCCTGGCACCAGGCGATGGGATGGTCGCCGTTCATGGTGCCGCCGCTGTACGACGACTCGTCGAGCGAGGCGAGGACATGGGCCCGCGCGCGGGGGTTGGAGCGGTAGTTGTACCACTCGTCCGTGCGGTTCCAGGTGGCGCCCAGCCCGGCGGTGGCCGGGTGGGCGTGGTCCTCGACGTCGACCGTCGCGGGCTGGATCGCGGGGTGCGACTGGAAGTACGCCCCCGCGAGCCCGCCGTAGAAGGCCCAGTCGTACTCGGTGTCGGCGGCGGCGTGGATGCCGACGTACGCGCCGCCGCGTCTGATGTACCGCTCGAACGCGCCCTGTTGGGCCGCGTTCAGGACGTCACCCGTCGTGGAGAGGAAGACCACGGCGTCGTAGCGCCCGAGGTTGCGGGCGGTGAAGGCGCCGGCGTCCTCCGTGGCGTCGACCGTGAAGCCGTGGTCGGCGCCCAGCTCCCGTACCGCCGTGATGCCCTCGGGGATCGAGTCGTGGCGGAACCCGGCGGTCTTGGAGAAGACCAGCACCCGGCGCTCGTCCCGGTGTTCCCCGGAGGCGCCGGCCTCATCGGACACGGCCGGCCCCGACACGCATCCGATCAGCAGGGCGGCACCTCCCGCGGCGGCCCACACGCGTCCTTGCGTTCGCATGGCCACCCCTCACCGCTTCGTGAAGGTGAAGTCGTCCACGTCGAACAGGCCGCCCGAGCCGCTCCCCTTGAACACCAGGTACAGGGTGGTGGTGCCGCGCGGGGCGCGGGACAGGTTCGCGGTGACGTCCTGGAAGGTGTCCCAGCCGCCGGTCACCGGCACGGTCGCGCTGCCGAGGAGTCGGCCGGTGGGAGAGCCCGCCCGGACCTCCAGCTTGCCGCCGGCGCCCCCGGAGGAGACGCGCGCGGTGATCTTCGTGGCGTTGGAGAGGACGTAGGGCTTGAAGGAGATCCAGTCGCCGTTGGAGATGTCCCCGACGGTCTTGCCGCCGTGGGCCGTGGGCTTCGTCCGGACCACGATGCCGGAGGAGTCGCCGTAGTGCTCGGCCTGGCGGTGGGTGGGCTGGACGACGTGTCGGTCGTGGGTGGTCAGCGGCTCCTGGCCGCCGCCTCCGCCGTCGGTGTACTCGGCGTCGAACACCCCGAAGATGTTGGCGTTCTCGTCGTGGCCGCCGTCTGCGCTGGTCTGGATGGTGCCGGTGCAGCCGTTGGCGGAGGTCACCGGGTGGCCGTGGCTGTCGTGGCCGAGGATGAAGGTGACCTTGACCTTGGCGCAGTCGATCGGGCGGCTGTCCTCCGGGTCGCTGACCTTCACCCTGAACGGTACGGCGTCACCGAAGGCGAACAGCTGCCCGTCCTGCGGGAGTTCCAGCGTCACCTTGGGCGCGGTGTTGCCGACCACGATCCGCACACTGGCGCTGCCGGTGCGGCCCGAGGGGTCCTTCGCGGTCACGGTCGCCGTGTAGGTGCCGTTCTTCTTGTAGGTGTGCGTCGGGTTCGCGGCCGCGGAGGTGGAGCCGTCGCCGAAGTCCCAGCTGTAGGTGAGGGCGTCGCCGTCCTGGTCGCTGGTGCCGGCGGAGGAGAAGCGGACCTTGAGCTTCGCCTGGCCGGAGGTGCGGTCGGCGGCGGCCTGGGCGACCGGGGAGTGGCCGTCGGTGGCGTTCTCGATGCGGTACAGGGCGGAGTTCTCGTCGCCGCCGAACCAGGCGAGCCCGTAGTCGAGGACGTACAGCGCGCCGTCCGGGCCGAAGGCCATGTCCATGACCTGGGTGCCGGTCCACGGGACGTTGCTGATCGACTGGACGGTGCCGTCGGCGTCGCTGGAGATCCGCTTGATCCAGCGGCGGCCGAACTCACCGGCGAAGAAGTCGCCGTCGTACGCCTCGGGGAACTTCACCGGGGAGTCGAGCGCGGCGTCGTAGTCGTAGACCGGGCCGCCCATCGGGGACTCGGAGCCGTCGCCGAACTCCGGGACGGAGTTGCCGTTGTAGGGGATCCAGGCGGGCTCGGCGGGCGGCAGGTCGGTGAGGCCGGTGTTGTTCGGCGAGGTGTTCTTCGGGGCCGCGCAGTCGAAGGCCGCGCCCGAGGTGCCGGTGGCGAAGTCGTAGTCGACGTAGGCGTCGTTCTTGCCGGTGCAGTACGGCCAGCCGAAGTTGCCGGGCTTGGTCACCCGGGCGAACTCGACCTGACCGGCCGGGCCGCGCGAGGCGTTGGCCGCGCCCGCGTCGGGGCCGTACTCGCCGACGTAGAGGATGCCGGTCTTCTTGTCGACGCTGAACCGGAAGGGGTTGCGGAAGCCCATCGCGTAGATCTCGGGGCGGGTCTTGTCCGTGCCCGGCGCGAAGAGGTTGCCGTCGGGGACGGTGTACGAGCCGTCGGCGCCGACCTTGATGCGCAGGATCTTGCCGCGCAGGTCGTTGGTGTTGCCGGAGGTGCGCTGGGCGTCGAAGGCCGGGTTGCGGTTGGAGCGTTCGTCGATGGGGGTGAAGCCGTCCGACTGGAAGGGGTTGCTGTCGTCGCCCGTCGAGAGGTACAGGTTCCCGGCCGCGTCGAAGTCGATGTCACCGCCGACGTGGCAGCAGATGCCCCGCGAGGCCGGGACGTCGAGGACCTTCGTCTCGCTGGCCTTGTCCAGGGTGCCGTCGGTCTTCAGGACGAAGCGGGAGAGCCGGTTGACGCCGTCGAAGGGCGCGAAGTCCGCGGCCGTGCCGGTCTCGGGGGCGTCACCGGCCGGGGTGTTCAGCGGGGGCGCGTAGTACAGGTAGATGAAGCGGTTGTCGGCGAAGCCCGGGTCGACGCCTATGCCCTGGAGGCCCTCCTCGTCGTGGGAGTACACGTCGAGCTTGCCGGCGAGCTTGGTGTTGCCCGCCGCGTCGGTGAGGCGCAGTTCGCCGTCGCGCGAGGTGTGCAGGACCGAGCGGTCCGGGAGGACGGCGAGCGACATGGGCTCGCCGACCTCCGGTTCGCCCTTGGCGAGGGTGACCTGCTGGAAGTCCTCGGCCGCGGCGGCGGCTGCGGTCTTCGGTCCGTCGGTGTCGGCCGCCCCCGCCGCCGGCGCGGTGAGGGAGAGCGAGGCGCCCGCGAGCAGCAGACCGCTCAGCAGGGCGATCGGCCCGCGCAGTCCGCGGCGTCTGAAGAGTGTGGTGGTGCTGGTGGTGCTCGGGGTGCCAGTGGTGCGTCTGGTGTCGTCGTACGGGTGCACGAAATGCCTCCAGTAAGGGGCTGGTCGTACGGAGGTGTACGGGTGTGTGCGGTACGCCGGGGTGCGCCGTCACCCCGGAAGACAGGGAACCGTTGTGGCTGGAGCCGTGGTGGCAGGGAACCGTTACTCGTTGCCGCCGAACGCCGCGTCGAACGACGCCGTCGGCGGTTCGAAGTCGAACGCCTTGAGGTGGGCGAGGGCCTCGGGGGCGCCCTGGAGCCGGTCCATGCCGGCGTCCTCCCACTCGACGGAGATCGGGCCCTGGTAGTCGATCGAGCGGAGCATCCGGAAGACGTCCTCCCAGGGCACGTCGCCGTGGCCGGCCGACACGAAGTCCCAGCCCCGGCGCGGGTCGCCCCACGGCAGGTGCGAGCCGAGGCGGCCGTTGCGTCCGTCGAGGCGCTTGCGGGCCTCCTTGCAGTCGACGTGGTAGATCCGGTCGCGGAAGTCCCACAGGAAGCCGACCGGGTCGAGGTCCTGCCACACGAAGTGCGAGGGGTCGAAGTTCAGTCCGAACGCCGGACGGTGGTCGACGGCCTCCAGAGCGCGCTGGGTCGTCCAGTAGTCGTAGGCGATCTCGCCCGGGTGGACCTCGTGCGCGAACCGCACGCCCTGGGCGTCGAAGACGTCGAGGATCGGGTTCCAGCGCGTCGCGAAGTCGTCGTAGCCTCGCTCGATCATCGACTCGGGGGCGGGCGGGAACATGGCGACCAGGTGCCAGATGGCCGAGCCGGTGAAGCCGATGACGGTGTCCACGCCGAAGGCGGCGGCGGCCCGCGCGGTGTCGGCCATCTCTGCGGCGGCCCGCTGCCGTACGCCCTCGGGCTCGCCGTCGCCCCAGACGCGGGCGGGCAGGATGGCGCGGTGGCGTTCGTCGATGAGGGCGTCGCACACCGCCTGGCCCACCAGGTGGTTGGAGACGGCCCAGCACTTCAGGCCGTACTTCTCCAGGAGTTGGTGGCGGGAGGCGAGGTACGACGGGTCGGCGAGCGCCTTGTCCACCTCGAAGTGGTCGCCCCAGCAGGCGAGTTCGAGACCGTCGTAGCCGAAGTCGCGGGCGAGGCGGCAGACCTCTTCGAGGGGGAGGTCGGCCCACTGGCCGGTGAAGAGCGTGAAGTCGCGCGGCATGTCCGGGCCTCCTCAGACCGCTGTGGGGGTGTGTGACGGTGCGTGGGACGGGAAGTGGGTCGGGGTGTAGACGGAGTTCTTCTCGGCGCTCTCCTCGACGGCCGCGAGCACCCGCTGCACTTGGAGCCCGTCGGCGAACGACGGCTCGGGGCGCCGACCCTCCGCGACGGCGTGCACCAGGTCGCGGGCCTGGTGGACGAAGGTGTGCTCGTATCCGAGGCCGTGCCCCGGCGGCCACCAGGCGTCGAGGTAGGGGTGGTCGGGCTCGGTGACGAGGATGCGGCGGAAGCCTGCGTGGGCGGCGGGCTCGGTGTGGTCGTGGTAGGCGAGTTCGTTGAGCCGTTCCAGGTCGAAGGCCAACGAGCCGCGCTCGCCGTTGAGTTCGATGCGCAGGGCGTTCTTGCGGCCGGTGGCGAAGCGGGTGGCCTCGAAGGAGGCGACGGCTCCGGAGGCGAAGCGGCCGGTGAACAGGGCCGTGTCGTCGACGGTGACCGCACCTCGGCCGGCGGTGCCCCCGGAGGACGCCAGACCGCTGGACACCCCGGCTGGCAGGGGCCGTTCACGGACGAAGGTCTCCATCAGCGCGGACACCCCGACCACCGGCTCCCCCGCCAGGTACTGCGCGAGGTCCACGATGTGGGCGCCGAGGTCGCCGAGGGCCCCGGAGCCGGCGGACTCCTTGCGCAGTCGCCAGGTCAGCGGGAACTCCGGGTCCACGAGCCAGTCCTGGAGGTACGTCACCCGCACGTGCCGCAGGGCTCCCAGTCGCCCCTCGGCGACCATGCGGCGGGCGAGCGCGGTGGCGGGCACCCGGCGGTAGTTGAAGCCGACCATGGCCAACCTGCCGCGTGTGTGGGCCTCTTCGGCCGCCGCCGCCATCTGCTCCGCCTCCGCGACGGTGTTGGCGAGGGGTTTCTCGCAGAGCACGTGCTTGCCTGCGGCGAGCGCGGCGAGGGCGATCTCGGCGTGGCTGTCGCCGGGGGTGCAGATGTCCACGAGGTCGATGTCGTCGCGGGCGATCAGCCGGCGCCAGTCGGTCTCCGTCTCCGCCCACCCGTGCCGGTCCGCCATGGCCCGCACCGCGTCGGCGTCCCGCCCGCACACGGCGGCGAGCACGGGAGTGAGCGGCAGGTCGAAGACCCGCCCCGCCGTGCGCCACCCCTGCGAGTGCGCGGCCCCCATGAAGGCGTACCCGACCATCCCGACCCGCAACTGCGGCTTGTCCACCCCACCGGCGAGC
>NZ_JARGEE010000413.1:0-7723 GCF_033794485.1 Streptomyces sp. MB09-02B | reverse complement strand
GGCCGGGAGCGGGGGTCGGCCGGGGCCGGTCCCCGTCGGGCGCTCCGGCGCCCGCGGGGTCCTCCTCCGGACCCCGGGCGCCGGCCCCTCCCTTCGCCGCGCGGGCCGCCTCCGACGGTGGCACCCCCGCGGCGGTGAGCCGGCACATCTTCTCGACGACCGCCACGTCCCGCGGGGTCCAGCGCCGGTGCCGTCCGTCGGCGCGGACCGCGGGCCCGATGCCGTAGCGGCGGTCCCAGGAACGCAGGGTGGTGGGCGAAACGCCCAGCCTGCGGGCCAGAGCCCCGCTGGTGAGCCCCGGATCTGCGGGGTTTTCGTCCCCGTACGCACCCATGCGGGCGACTATACGATGCAGAAGCGATGCGAGCTGAGACCCGGCCCGCCGACCCGCGCGGCCCCACCCCCCGGATCGCCGCCGCGTGCATCCGATGGCCCGGTTCCCTCGGAAGGGGCGAATGGGCGGGGCCGAACGACCGGACCATGTGCCGGTCGAGGGCGCGGACCCGTCCAGGCCCGTCTCCGAGGTGCGGTCGGCGCTCCTCGGAGACGGATGCCGACCCCGGACTCCACCCCTCCCCGCCACTACACATAAAGGGAAAATAAGCGCAGAATGAACGTACGCGGCGCTTACCGCATACCCCACCAGACGCGGTCAGGCCTGCAGAGTTCAAAGGAGTCGACTCATGGCCAACGTCTCACACAGGAGTGACCTCTCCAGTCACCCCGACGCACCCGAAATGCAGGCTCGGTACGCCCGCATGCTCGGTGGTCGCGACGTGGCGCTCGTGGACGGACCGGTGTTCCTGCTCGGTCTGTACTGCGCCGTGTCCCCGTGGATACTCCACTTCACGACGAGCCAGCCCGCGCTGGTGCCCCACAACCTCATCGTGGGCATCGCGATCGGCCTGCTGGCCCTCGGCTTCACCGCCGCGCCGGACAGGATGTACGGCCTGAGCTGGGCCATGTGCGCACTGGGTGTCTGGATGATCATCTCGGCGTGGATCGTGGGCGAGAGCCCGGACGCCGGTGTCGTGGTCAACAACATCATCATCGGCTGCCTGACCCTGCTGCTGGGGCTGATGTGCGCCGGCGTCGCCGCCAAGGGCGGCACCCGAGGGAGCCACACACCGTAGGTGTGCCCAGGAACGCCCGCGAGGGGTAACGGCGGCCGATCCGCTCAGGCGGACCGGCCGTCGCCGAGCTGCAGCGGGGAGCTGACCGGCAGCGCGCGCAAGGCACGGCTGCTGGACGAACGGGCGCCGACGGACACCGTCCGCGTCGCGACGGACGGGCGCACCGTCAGGGACGTCGCGGCGGAGGTGCTCGCCGTCACGGGATGGGTGCCGAGCCCGTGAAGAAGGTGAAACGGAAACGGACTGCACTCGCGTTCGAAGGGCACTCGCACGGTTGCGGGGATCCCGACGACAAGGGGCGGAGTTCAGATGGAGATCGACGGCATCATCAGCGCCATCGTCATCGGCATTGTCATAGGCGTGCTCGGCCGGCTCGTCGTACCGGGTCGGCAGCGCGTCGGCATCCTGTTGACGATCCTCGTGGGCATCGTCGCCGCGCTGATCGGCAGCGCGATCGCCGCGGGGGTCGGTGTGGCCGACACCGGCGGCGTCGACTGGATCGAGTGGCTCATCCAGATCGCTCTGGCTGCCCTGGGCATCGTGGCACTGGACCGTGGCCGGGCACGCCGCTGAGCAGTCCGGGAGCGCGGGCGGGCGCCCACGCGGGTCCGGAATCCCGTTGCGGGTGATCGCGCCCGGCGGCTAGCGTCGCCGGGCGCCGCCGTTGGCCCGTCGACCCTTCCCGGAGCACCGTTGTCGCCACGCGTCACCCACCTCACCGACCCCGCCGTCACCCCGTCGAGCCGCCGACTGGCCTGGCTGGCGTCCGGGAAGGACGGCACCCCCCTCGGGACGGCCTTCCTCCGGCTGTTCACCAAGGAGGGGCAGGCCCATCTCGCGGAGCTGGACGTCTCGGTGCACGCGGCCGAGCGGCGGCGGGGCGTCGGCACGGCGCTGGTCGACGCGGCGATCGCCTCGGCGCGGGAGGAGCGGCGCCGCGCCGTCATCGCCCAGGCCGACCTGGGCTCCCCCGGCGACGCGTTCCTCGCCGCGTGCGGCTTCCGCCGGGTGCTGACGCTGGTGTACGCCCGGCTCGAACTCGCCGGGATCGATCCGGACCATGTCTCCCGGATCCTCGAACAGCCGTGCCCGGGCTACCACTTGACCCGCTGGACGGGCGTCGTACCGCCGGAGCTCGCCCGCACCTATGCCGCCTCGCGCCGCGCGATGGACGACATGCCGATGGGCGACACCGATTACGGCACGGTCGTCTGGGACGTCGACCGGGTCGTGGCGGCGGCCGAGGCCATCGCACGGCGCGGCGACGTGCTGCACACGGTGGCCGCCGTGCACACGTCGAGCGGCACGGTCGTCGGCTTCTCGGAGCTGGTCCTGCCGGGCGACGGCAAGGGCGAGGGCCAGCACTACGGCACGGCCGTGCTGCCCGAGCACCGGGGTCACGGTCTGGGGCTGCGGATGAAGGCGGAGGCGATCCGCCACGCCCACTCCCTGGCCCCGGACCTGGCCCTGCTCACGGACACCGCCGAGGAGAACCTCCCCATGCGACAGGTCAACGACGCTCTCGGCTACCGGCCCACGCACACGGCGATCGAGTACCAGCTCGACCTGTGATCGGCGGTCAGGCCGCCGCCGCGCTCCCCACCGCGTACTCGTACGGCGTGGTCGTCGTGAGCGGCTCGAAACCCAGGCGGGCCAGGATCGGGCGGCTGCGGGCCAGCGCGTCGACCTGGACATAGCGGTAGCCGCGCTCGGCCGCGACCCGGGCGCGGTGGGCGACCAGGGCGCGGTAGACGCCCCGGCCTCGCCAGCCCTCGACCGTGCCGCCGCCCCACAGTCCGGCGAAGCGGGTGCCGGGCAGCAGTTCCATCCGGGCGGCGCTCACCGGTACGTCCCCGGCGAGCGCCACCACGGCCACGACCGTCTCGGTGTCGCCGGTGAGCTGGGCCAGCAACTGGTGGCGCATCCGGGAGCTGTCCGTGCCGAAGGCCTTCTCGTGGACGTCGGCGACCAGGTCCACGCCCGCGCGGTCGGTGACCGGCACGATGCGTACGCCCTCGGGCGGTTCGACGTCGAGGGTCAGGTCGGCGACCTCGGCGACCATCAGCGTCTCCTCCGGGGCGGGTGTGAAACCGGCCGCCCGCAGGCGTCGTCCCAGGTCGACGGGGAGATCATGCCCGTACAGCTTCCATTCGAAGTCGCGCCCGAGCCCGGAGAAGTACCGGATCTGCTCGGTGATCGCCGCGTCGGCGCCCGCCTCGTCCAGGTCGGACCAGACGACGCCGTTCCAGCCCTGCTCGGAACCGATCTGGCGCACCACCTCGCCGACACGCTCGATCCGGGCTCCGGGCCCGTCGGGACGGGCGCCCTCCCGCATGTCCCGGTCGAACAGTGCCAGCACAGCAGTGTGATCCATGGTGCTCACTCCATCATCAGTCGTTCGCCCTGGCAACGGAATTCATCCGCTTTCTCACCTTCGGCGGTGCCGCGGGCGCACCCCCGGCACCGCCCGCCCGTCCGCCCGGTGAGGGCCGTACGGGTGATGCCCGCTGAGAGGGGTGCGAGCCGGGCACACGCCGTAGGGTGCTCGTCGCGGACCGCTGTCGCGCGGTCCCCGCGGAGGAGGCGGACGGTCATGGTGAACGATTCCGAACTGGTGCACCTACGGCGGTGTGTGGAGCTGGCGGCCGAGGCCCTGGAGACCGGCGACGAACCGTTCGGCTCGGTCCTGGTCGGCGCCGACGGCACGGTGCTGGCCGAGGACCACAACCGGGTGGCGGGCGGTGACCGCACCCGTCACCCGGAGTTCGAGCTGGCCCGCTGGTCGGCGGCCCGGCTCACCCCCGAGGAGCGCGCGGCGGCGACCGTGTACACCTCGGGCAAGCACTGTCCGATGTGCGCGGCCGCCCACGCCTGGGTGGGCCTCGGCCGCATCGTCTACGTCGCCTCGTCCGAGCAACTCGCCTCCTGGCTGGGTGAGTTGGGGGTCCCCGCGCCGCCGGTGCGGACATTGCCGGTGCGGGAGGTGGCGCCCGGGGTGAGGGTCGAGGGTCCGGTGCCCGAGCTGGTCGGGCAGGTGCGGGACCTGCACCGGCGGTTCCACGCCAAAACCGTCGGTGATCCCGTCGAGGACGACTGAGACCGGCGGGACGGGGCAGGCGATCCGGGTTCAGTCGTCGTCGTCCGGAGACTTCTCAGCGATGCCCGAAGACGTGGTGCAGTCCACCCGCCCCTCCCCTGCCGCCCCGCCCGACGGGAAGGGGCCCCGGGCAGGCCGGACCTCGCGGGACCCGTACTTCGACAACGCGAAGTACCTCACCATCGTCCTGGTGGCCTGCGGCCACGCGTGGGAGCCGCTGACGTACGGCAGCCGCGCCGCGACGGCCGCCTACCTGACCGTCTACGCCTTCCACATGCCTGCCTTCGCCCTGGTCTCCGGGTACTTCTCGCGGAGTTTCGACATGGCGCCCGGCCGGCTGAAGCGGCTGCTGACGGGCGTGGCCCTGCCGTACGTGGTGTTCGAGACGGCGTACACGCTCTTCTACCGGTGGGCGCAGGACGACCCGGGCTATCCGCTGAGCCTGCTGGATCCCTGGTACGTGATGTGGTTCCTGGTCGCGCTCTTCATCTGGCGGTTGACCACTCCCCTGTGGCTGATGCTGCGTCACCCGCTGCCGGTCGCGCTGGGCCTGGCCGTGCTGGCGGCGGTCTCACCGGGCCTCGGCGGCGACGTCTCGATCCAGCGGGTGCTGGGTTTCCTGCCGTTCTTCGTACTGGGGCTGACCCTGCGGGCGTCGCACTTCGAACGGCTGCGGACCCGCCGGGTGCGACTGTCGCTGCTCCCGGTCGGTCTCGGGGCGCTCGTGGTGGCCTACTGGGTGGCTCCGTGGTTCGACGCGGGGTGGTTCTACCACCGGGGCAGCGTCACCGGCCAGGGCGTCACCCGCTGGGCCGGCCTGCTGACCACGCCCGCCCTGTTCTGTCTGGCGGTGCTGCTGACGGCCTGCTTCCTGGCGTGGGTGCCGCGTCGGCAGCTGTGGTTCACGGCGCTGGGCGCGGGCACGATGTACGGCTATCTGCTGCACGGCTTCGTGATCAAGTGGGCGCGTTTCCGGGACTGGTACGCCGTCGAATGGCTGCACACCCCGCTCGGGGCACTCGCGGTCACGGCGGTGGCGGTCGGCGGCATCACGCTGCTGTGCACCTCCCCCGTGCGGGCCGCGCTCCGCTGTGTCGTCGAGCCCCGCATGGAGTGGGCGTTCAGGAGGAGCGACGCCGCCCCGCCGGGCGACGCCGCTCCTTCCTCCACGGAGAGCCGGCGGGAGGCATCCCCGGAGGCCCGGCGGGAGGCTCCTAGCCGAGTTCCAGGGTCGTGACCCCGAAGACGCGCTCCGCCGCGTAGGGCCGGACCGGGCCGGTGTACATGCGGGCCGTCTCGAAGGAGGGCGTCAGTCCGTGCTCCTCGACCAGCGCCACGGCCGCCGTGTTCGGCTCCGGCACGTCGACGGCCAGCTCGCGGCCCGCGGCCTCGGCGGCGAGCCCGGCGAACAGCGCGCGGGCGTCGTCGGCGGTGTCGGCGAACAGGGGACCGACGCGCAGGGCGTCCCGGCCGGGCCGGATGACGCCGTAGCCGGTGAGCCGCCCGTCGACGATCCGCGCGAGGGCCCGGTGCCCGTCGGCGGTCAGCCAGTGCTCCAGGAAGCGGGGGCGGTCCGCCGGGTGGCAGGCACTGTCGTACGCCGCGAGGAGCGCGGCGTCGCCGACGGGCCGGACACCGGCGGGTACGGCGGTCTCGGGCACCACACCGGAGTACCGGAAGGTGCGGTGGGCCGGCTCGAAGCCGGACTGGCGGTAGTTGTCCTGCTGCGCGACCACGCCGTCGAGGCCCACGGTGCGGTCGCCCGCGTGGGCGAGCGCGGTCTTCCAGGTGGTGAGGCCGTGGCCCCGGCCGCGCAGGTCCGGGCGGACCAGGTAGAAGCCGAGGAAGGCGTAGTCGTCGCCGTAGGTGACGACGGAGACGGAGGAGACCGGTTCCCCGTCGAGCCGGCCGATGAAGAAGCCCTCGGGGTCCTGTGCGAAGAAGCACGCCGGGTCCGACAGGCCCGGGTTCCAGCCCTCGTCCCCCGCCCATCGGGCGACCACCGCCCAGTCGTCGAGGGTGGCCCGGGTGACGACGAGGTCCTGATGGCCCGGAGAGATCATCTCTGCGCTCCTTCGCTGGGGTCGCGAGTGCGCGGCCGCCGTACGACCGCGGGCCCGGTGGTCGGCCGTGCCCCGCAGCATCCTCGCCGACGCCCGATCACGCTCGCGACGCCGGAAACGGCCGACCTCGCGGCGCGACGGGGCGGTCCGGCGGCCGGTTTCACGCGTACGAGCGACCTCCGCGCGCTGTCGGCGGCCTCACGGCGCGGCGCGGGGTACGGCACTCCCGGGGTGCCCGCCCGCCGGGAGGCGTGGCCCCGGGGGGCCGCCTATGGTGATCCGGGGGTCGTCCCCGGCCGCCCCGGCCGGGCTTCCCTGGAGGCACGCATGCGGTCCACGCACAGCCGGCGCCCTCTCACCGGAGCCGCGGTCGCGGTGCTCGCCCTGCTGGGCGCCGGACTGCCCTCCCTCACGGCGGGCGCCGACGACGACAAGGACGAGGCCCGGCCCGACCTGAGCCGCTTCTACGACCAGAAGATCAAGTGGTCGAGGTGCGAGGGCGTGGAGATGCCCCGGGAACTGCGCTGCGGCAAGGTCACCGTGCCGCTCGACTACACCCGGCCGCAGGCCGGCACCCTCGACCTGGCGCTGGCCCGCTACCGGGCCGATGGCGACTCGCGCGGCTCGCTGCTGCTGAACCTCGGCGGCCCCGGCATCCCGGGAGTCCCCGAACTCGCCTACGGCGGCGAGGACTTCATGGGCCTCACCAAGGGCTACGACATCGTCTCCTTCGACCCGCGCGGTGTGGGCCGCTCCTCCCCGGTCAGCTGCGGCGACGGCACCGACGAGGCCCTGGAGGCGACCGACGGCGGTGAGGACTCCGACGACCCGAGGACCGCGCTCGAACGGCTGCGGCGGGCGGCCGCCGAGTGCCGGGAGAACTCCGGCCCGGTGCTGCGACACATAGGCACCCGCAACGCCGCCCGCGACCTCGACGTGATGCGCGCCGCCCTCGGCGACAAGAAGCTCAACTACCTGGGGTTCTCCTACGGCACCCGGCTGGGCGCGGTGTACGCCGCGCAGTTCCCCGGGAAGGTGGGCCGGATGGCCCTCGACGGGGTGGACACCCTGAGCGAACCGCTGACCGAGCAGGGGCTGGTGGGTGCCCAGGGCCAGCAGAAGGCGCTGGAGGACTACCTCGACGCCTGCACCGAGGAGCTGACGTGCCCGTTCGGGCAGGACGCCCGCTCCGCCCGTGAGCAGGTCGTGGCGCTGGTCGACTCCTTGGACGAGCAACCCCTGCCGTCGGACTTCGGGCCGGACTTCACGGGTCAGGACCTGGTGGGCGCCATCAGCCACGCCCTCTACAGCGAGCAGCTGTGGCCCATGCTCACCCAGGCGCTCAACATGCTCGTCCACGACGGGGACACACGAGGCGTCATGGCACTCACGGGCGGCGGCTTCGCCCCACCGTCCACCCCGTACCGCAC
>NZ_JARGEE010000412.1:0-7733 GCF_033794485.1 Streptomyces sp. MB09-02B | reverse complement strand
CAACGCGCCCTACCCCCGCAACCGCGCCCCACAATGCGGCCAAGGACTAGCCCCCCGCTGCACATACAACTTCTTCGCCCGCATCGTCTGCTCCGCCGCCGGCGCGTCCTGGGGCCGCCCGCTCCCCCCGAGACTTCGCCACGTCCCGGTGTCGAACTGGTACAGCCCCCCGTACGTCCCGGAGGGATCGACCGCGTTCGGCCGCCCTCCCGACTCGCACGCGGCGAGACCGCCCCAGTTCAGCCCCTCCGCCCCGGCCACGGACGTCGGCATCGCCTTCGTCCCCACCTTCACCACCTGCTCCCGCGGCTCACGAACCACCTCCGTACGCACCAGCCGCGGCCGCTGCCGTACCCCGTTGACCGTCCGGACCGCGTACGTGACCCGTCGCACCCCCGGACGCCCGGCCCGCTCCACGACCTCGGTGCCCCGGAAGAGCGAGGGATCCTCGGCACGGCGCACCCGGAACGGGATCGGCACCTCCCGGACCTCCTCGGACCCGGTCACCCGCAACACCGTCACCGTCTGCCCGTCCCGGGGAAAGCTCGACCGGTCGACCGAGGTGGTGTCCTCACCGCGCAGGGTGACGCCGGCCTGCTCCACGGCCTCCCCCACGGTCGCCGCGTTCGTACGGATCGTCCGCGTCCGCCCGTCCGCCAGGATCGTGACGGTGCGCTCGGTGCGGACGTCCAGCTCCAGCCCCGCACGCCCGATCCGCTGGGAGCGCGAGGTCGACACGTACGCGCCCTCCGCACGCACCCCGAGCTGCTGAAGCGCCCCGTCCACCGTGTGGGCGGTCGTCCAGACCATGCGCCGCTGCCCGTCCAGGGTGAGGGCGACGGGGCGCCCGTAGTGCACGGCCACCTCGTCCCCGCTGCTCAACGCCGTACCGGGGGCGGGCGCGACGACGTCGTGCGCGCCGAAGGCGACCCCTTCGTCGGCGAGGAGTCCGCTGACGTCGTCGGCGAAGGTGTGCAGCGTGCGGGGGCGCCCGTCGACGGTCAGCTCGATCGCCTTGTCCTTCGCCACGAACGCGGAGGTGCCGCCCGCGAGGAAGGCCACCACCAGCGCCTGCGGAACCAACCGCCGCAGCGAACCGGGCCGGTCGGCCGCCCGTCGGCGCCGCACGGCCCGCCGGGAGGCGCCTGGCCCGTCCCCACGGGCCGAGGCGTCCGGGGCCTCCTCGGCGAGCCGGTTCTCATAGGCGGGCCGGTAGGTGTCCGCGTACACCCCGTGGGGCAGGGTCTCGGCCTCGTACGGCGACTGCGCATTGCTCACGACGACACGCTCCAGAGGGGATCCGGGTCCGGGTCGGGCGACGTGAACCTAGCGGACTCCGGTCACCCTCCAAAGCAACGCGGTCACTCAGTGTCGCGACACGGGCCGCTGATCGTCTTTTTGGGTCCCCCGGACGGCCCACACGACGTGACCCCTCAGTAATCGAACGCCCTCGCCGTGTTCGCCGCGATCGCCGTCGCCAGCGCGTCCTCGTCGATGCCCCGCACCTCGGCCATGGCCCGGACCGTGACCGGAATGAGATACGGCGCGTTGGGCCGTCCGCGGTACGGCGCGGGCGTCAGGAAGGGCGCGTCGGTCTCCACGAGGACGAGTTCGAGGGGCGCGACGGCGAGCGCGTCTCGCAGCGGCCGGGCGTTCTTGAACGTCATGTTCCCGGCGAAGGACATGAAGTAGCCGTGCGCGGCGCAGACCGCGGCCATCTCCGCGTCGCCGGAGTAGCAGTGGAAGACGGTCCGCTCGGGCGCGCCCTCCTCCTTCAGGATCCGCAACACGTCGTCGTGGGCGTCGCGGTCGTGGATGACCAGCGCCTTGCCGTGCCGTTTGGCGATCTCGATGTGCGCGCGGAAGGACCGCTCCTGGGCGGCCTTGCCCTCCGGTCCGGTCCTGAAGTAGTCGAGCCCCGTCTCCCCGACGCCCTTGACCTGCGGCAACGCGGCCATCCGGTCGATCTCGGCGAGGGCGTGGTCGAGCGCCGCGTCCCCGCCGGGCGTCCGGGCGCCCTGCCGGGACCAGCCGTCCGGGTCGCCGTGGACGATGCGCGGCGCCTCGTTCGGGTGCAGCGCGACCGTCGCGTGCACGGCCTCGTACCGCTCGGCCGTCTCGGCGGCCCAGCGCGAGCCCTTGATGTCGCAGCCGACCTGCACGACCGTCGTGACCCCCACGGAGGCGGCCTTCGCGAGGCCCTCCTCGACGGTGCCGGACTGCATGTCCAGATGCGTGTGCGAATCGGCGACCGGCACCCGCAGGGGTTCGGGGAGCGGCGGCGCGGCGTTCTTGTCGTTCGAGGGCATGCCCCGATCCTACGAATCGCACGATCGGGGCATGCCCCGCAGGCTCGCCGGGGGGAGGTCAGCTCGCCTTGCGGTGGAACGGGTGCAGCAGGTCGGACAGGTGCCAGTGGTGGTGCTCCTGCGGCAGTTGCCGGCCCTCCGCCGTCTCCGGGGTGTCGGTGTCCGCCACCGGACGGGGCTTCGGCAGGTGCCGGCGACGCTCGGCGTCCTGTACCGACGACACCTGGCCCGCCCGCATGATGCGGAGGACATGACCGTCGCAGTTCTGGCACGTGGGCCGGGACAGCGGGGACGGCACGACCGTGCCGTCGGCCACGTACATCACGAAGTCGCGCCCCTGGGCGTCGTTGTGGTGCTCTATCTCGTACGACTGCTCCCAGCCGTGCCCGCACCGCATGCAGGCGAAGGCGTACGACTCGTGAACGACGGCGGTGGCGGTGTCGCGCAGCACTGCGCGCTCTGCGGTCTCGGTCATTGCCAGCTCCTCTTGTCCGCTGGACGGTGGGGACGCGACGTGTACGTCCTCACCACCCAGTGGACGCCCTGGCGGACCTGGAGTGCACCCCATCTGCCGACTGTTGAAGGGGATTTGGCCTCCCCTTGTGCGAAGCCCGTCGATACGAAAGCCGTACTTTGCGCGGCTTTACCTGGGCATGGGCCGCGCGGTTTCGGGTGCGGGTGGGTGGGGGTTGCTCGCGCAGTTCCCCGCGCCCCTGAAAAGCCGGGGCTGCGCCCCGTGCTTTTCAGCCCGCAGGACCGTGGTCTTCGAGGCCCGCATGGCCTGGCCTTTCAGGCCCGCATGGCCTGGTCTTTTTTGGGGGCGCGGGGAACTGCGCGAGCAACCACGACGCACCCGCACCCCCGAGCCATGAGGCGCCCCCGACCTACAAGTTGCCCCTCTTCTCCTGCTCCCTCTCGATCGCCTCGAACAGCGCCTTGAAGTTGCCCTTTCCGAACCCCATCGACCCATGCCGCTCGATGATCTCGAAGAAGACCGTCGGCCGGTCCTGCACCGGCTTGGTGAAGATCTGCAGCAGGTACCCGTCCTCGTCCCGGTCCGCGAGGATCTTGAGTTCGCGAAGGGTGTCGACCGGCACCCGCGTGTCCCCGGCCCACTCCCCCAACGTGTCGTAGTACGAGTCCGGCGTGGCGAGGAACTCGACCCCCGCCGCCCGCATCGTCCGTACCGTCCGCACGATGTCGTTCGTGTTGAGCGCGATGTGCTGGACTCCCGCCCCGCCGTAGAACTCCAGGTACTCGTCGATCTGGGACTTCTTCTTGGCGAGGGCGGGCTCGTTGATGGGGAACTTGACCTTGAGCGTGCCGTCCGCCACGACCTTCGACATCAGCGCGCTGTACTCGGTGGCGATGTCGTCCCCCACGAACTCCTTCATGTTGGTGAAGCCCATGACCCGGTTGTAGAACTCCACCCACGCGTTCATGCGCCCGAGCTCGACGTTGCCCACGCAGTGGTCGATGGCCTGGAACGTGCGATGGGCGGGCGGCTCGACGAGGGGCTCGGCGGCGACGTACCCGGGGAGGTACGGGCCGTCGTAGCCGCTGCGCTCGACGAGGGTGTGCCGGGTCGTGCCGTACGTGGCGATCGCGGCCAGGACGACCGTGCCGTGCTCGTCCTTCACCTCGTACGGCTCGGCGACCGTACGGGCGCCGTGTTCGACGGCATAGGCGTACGCCCGGCGGGCGTCCGGGACCTCGATGGCGAGATCGACCACACCGTCGCCGTGCTCGGCGACGTGCTCGGCGAGGAAGTGGCCCCAGGTGGTGGCGGGTTTGACGACCGAGGTGAGGACGAACCGGGCCGAGCCGTTCTGCAGGACGTAGCTCGCCGTCTCACGGCTGCCGGTCTCGGGGCCGGCGTAGGCGACGAGGCGCATGCCGAACGCGGTGGAGTAGTAGTGGGCGGCCTGCTTGGCGTTGCCCACCGCGAAGACGACCGCGTCCATTCCCTTGACCGGGAAGGGGTCCGCCTGCCGTGCGGCGCCGGGGACGTCGTGCGTGCCGTGCGTGCCGTGCGTGCCGTGGGTGTGCGCGGAGGTGGCTGCCATGACCGCAGCGTCCTCCGCGCCTGCAAGGTGTGCAACAGTTGGCGCTTCCGTTGGACAATCTGTGCAGCGGCAGACGCGTCATGCGGGGTGTTCCGCGCAGCATGACCAACCCGGGAGGTCTGGTGGCGATCGATCATCTGGACGGGCGGTTGATCGTCCTGCTCGCCCGCGAGCCCCGGATCGGGGTGCTGGAGATGTCGCGGCGGCTGGGGGTCGCGCGGGGCACGGTGCAGGCCCGGCTCGACCGGCTCCAGTCGAACGGCGTGATCCGCGGGTTCGGTCCCGAGGTGGATCCGGCGGCGCTCGGCTACCCGGTCACGGCGTTCGCGACCCTGCAGATCCGGCAGGGGCAGGGCGCGGACGTACGGGCGCACCTGGCGACCGTGCCCGAGGTGCTGGAACTGCACACGACCACCGGCAGCGGGGACATGCTGTGCCGGCTGGTGGCCCGTTCGAACGCCGACCTCCAGCGGGTGATCGACCGGGTCGTCGGTATCGACGGCATCGTCCGGGCCGCCACGGCGATCGTGATGGAGAACCCCGTTCCGCTGCGGATCATCCCGCTGGTGGAGCAGGAGGCGCTCCGCGAACGCGCCGACGGGCCCCGGGAGACGACGACCTGAAGGGCTCGGAGCCTGGGAGCTCGGGAGCAAGGGAGCAGGGGAACTGCAGGGCTGAATCTTCGGGCGTGCGGAAGATCCTCAGCAGCCGGGTACGGACCCCTTGCCCGTCTCCAGCGCCACGAGGGAGCCGACCGCGCCCTTCAGGGTCGTCACCGGGATGAGCCGCAGCCCCTTGGGCAGTTCGGCCTTCGCGTCGGCGCACTCGGCCTTGGGGACCAGGAAGACGGTGGCGCCGTCACGCCGGGCGGCCTGGGTCTTGAGGGCGACCCCGCCGACCGCGCCCACCTTGCCGGCGGTGTCGATGGTCCCGGTACCGGCGACGACCCGGCCGCCCGTGAGGTCGCCGCCGCTGCCGTCGCCGTCGAGCTTGTCGATGATGCCGAGGGAGAAGAGCAGGCCGGCGCTGGGGCCGCCGACGTCGGCGAGCCGCAGGGTGACCTCGATGTCCCCGGAGTCCTCGCCGAGGTACGCGAGCGCGGCCTCGGTGGCGATGTCCTGGGACTCCTTCATCTCGGCCGCGTTGTGCTTTTGGATCTCCTCGGTGGTGTCGCCACTGGGGTAGACCGCCTCGCGCGGCATGACGGCCTGGTCGGTGCGGAACCAGCCGTCGAGCACATCGCCGAGGCCGACACGGGCGCCCGGCCCCGTCGCCTCGATCGTCGTCATCCGCAGCTGACCGCTGGTCTTCCTGGCCTCCGCGCCGCTGATCGTGATCACCGGCTCGCCTTTGTTCTCGCCGAGCACGTTCGCCGTCATCCCCGGCTGCGCCACGGAGAACGGCAACGGCGCGAGCGCCACCGTGA
This sequence comes from Streptomyces sp. MB09-02B, assembly GCF_033794485.1. NCBI lineage: Bacteria > Bacillati > Actinomycetota > Actinomycetes > Kitasatosporales > Streptomycetaceae > Streptomyces > Streptomyces sp. MB09-02B. The sequence continues at coordinate 1,932 of NZ_JARGEE010000412.1, read as the reverse complement.
CGAGCAGCCCCACCACCGGCAGGGCACTCACGGCCAGGGCGACGGGGCGCGAAAGACTGGAGAGACGAGAGAGCACGGGTTCAATCTAACGTGAGGGGCACTTCCGGCCACGGGGCGGTGGTGCCCCGGAGCCGCGGCCGGAGGCGGGACCGGCGGTCGGCGGGTCCCGGCGGGCGGTCGATGGGGTTCCGGCGGACGGTCGAGGGGGTGGTCCCGACGGACAGTCGACAGGGTCCCGGCAGGCGGTGGACAGCAGGACCCCGGCGGGCGGCCGACGCGGCTCTCAGTTGACGTCCACGTCCTCGAACAGTGCCAGGAGCTGCGTCAGGACCCGTACGCAGGAGTCGACGTCCGCCGCCGTCAGATGCCCTCCGGCCTGCTTCAGCAGCGCGCTCTCCCGGGCGACCAGCGCGTCGATGGCCGTACGGCCGGTGTCGGTCAGCCGGATCAGGGAGGAGCGCTGGTGGGCGGGGTTGGGGATGGCCTCGACGAGGTCCCGCCCGGCCGCCTCGTTGACCATCCGCTGCACGAACTGCCTGCTCAACGCCAGTGTCCGCCCCATCTGCGGCACGGTCATCGGCCGCTCGGCCATGCGCAACAGCTCCAGGACGGCACGTACGCCGACGGGGAAGCCCTCCTTGCGTTCCTTCAGCTCCAGCGCGCGGGTCGTCCGCCGGTAAAGAGGGCCCAGGACGGCGAACACCTCGGACAGCCGCCCGGCGAGCGCGTCGGGCGGCAGCGGCTCATTGGTCTCTGTCACGGGGTCATTGTCGGTCATTGTCTTCCACGCCCCACCGCACCACAGAATGACAACCGGGTTGTCATCTCTCCTCCATCATGACACCTTAGTTGTCATGACTGATGCCTCGCAGGCCCTCCCGTACACGTTCCAGTCCGACGACGGCCCCCTCGTCTACCAGGACACCGGTTCCGGCACCCCGCTCGTGCTGCTGCACGGCGGCTTCACGGACCACACCATGTGGCGCGACATGGTGCCCGCCCTGGCGGCTGCCGGTCACCGCGTCATCGCCCCGGACGCGCGAGGGCACGGCGCCTCCGCCAACGCGAGCAGGCCGTTCCGCTTCACCGACGACCTCGCCGCGCTGCTTCGCCACCTGGACACGGGCCCGGCGATCCTGGTCGGCATGTCGATGGGAGGCGGCACGGCGGTCGACACGGCCCTGGAGCATCCCGAACTGGTACGCGCCCTCGTCGTCAGCGGGGTCGGCACCAGCGAGCCCGAGTACACGGACCCCTGGACCAAGGACAGCGTCGCCCGGTACTACGGCACGCTGATGGCCGGCGACCTCGAGGGCTGGCTCGAAGTCGTCGCCGAGGCCGTCGCCGGTCCGCACCGCGAGGTCGACGAGGTGGACCCCGACATCGTCCGGCGGGTACGGGAGATGAGCCGCGCCACCGCCCTCAAGCACACCGTCGGCGAGCAGGACTGGCACGTCCCGGTCACGGACACCTGGGCCCGCGCCGCCACCGTCACCGCCCCCACCCTCGCCGTCAACGGAGCTCTGGACGCCCCCGACCTCATCGCCATGGCCGAACGCCTGGTCACCACGGTCGCCACGAAGGGCCACACCATCACGATCGAGGGCGCGGGCCACTACGCGAACATGGAGCAGCCGGACACTTTCGCCACGCACCTGCTGGATTGGCTCACTGCTGGTTGCTGAGGTGGCTGAGCACTGCTGAAGCGACTGCCCCCGGCAAAGGGCGACCGCGTCACCGGAGCGCGTCGGCCACTTCCCGTGCCGCGTCCATCACGCGCGGGCCCACCCGCTCCGGCACCGCGTCGGCCAGCATCACCACGCCCACGCTGCCCTCGACACCCGTCACCCCGAGCAGCGGTGCGGCGGCCCCGCTCGCCCCCGCCTCCAGTTCGCCGTGCGTGAGCGTGTACCCAGGCCAGTCCCCCGGTCG
>NZ_JARGEE010000411.1:0-7768 GCF_033794485.1 Streptomyces sp. MB09-02B | reverse complement strand
GCGGCACGATTGCCCGCAGGGGGGACGGCCGGGGAGGGCCTCAGGTGGGCAGGACTGGGTTGTCGGTGGTGCGGGGTACGTTTTCGGTATGGGGATGAACGGAGTCGGGGCGCACATCGTCTGGGACTGGAATGGGACCCTGTTCCATGACAACGAGGCGATCATCGGGGCGACGAACGCGGCGTTCGCGGAGTTGGGGATCGAGCCGATCACGTTGGAGCGGTACCGGGAGCTGTACTGCGTACCCGTGCCGAAGTTCTACGAGCGGCTGATCGGTCGGCTGCCCACGGACGAGGAGTGGGAGGCCATGGACGTGGTCTTCCATCGGTACTACGCCGAGCACCGGGTCGCTTGTGCGCTGACCGCGGGAGTGCCGGGTCTGCTGACGGACTGGGGCTCGGCCGGGCGCAGTCAGTCGATCCTCAGCATGTACGCGCACGAGGAACTGGTCCCGCTGGTGCGCGGCTTCGGGATCGAGCCGCATTTCGTGCGGGTCGACGGACGCACCGGGCCCTCAGGCGGCAGCAAGGCCGAGCACATGGTGCGGCATCTGCGTCGGCTCGTGGGGGTCGAGCCGAGACGGACCGTGGTGATCGGGGACGCCGCCGACGACGCGGTCGCCGCCCGGCACGTCGGCGCGCAGGCCGTGCTCTACACCGGGGGTTCCCACAGCCGCGCCAGCCTGGAGTGGGTCGGCGTGCCCGTCGTGGACACCCTGGAGGAGGCCGTCGTCGAGGCCGAGCGGCTCGCCGCGTAACCCGACCCCGGCGAGCCGCGCTCCTGTGGCCCTCGGCTACGTCACCGGCGCCTTCGCCCGCAGCACCGTGAGGAACTCCCGCATCCAGGCGGAGTGGTCCGGCCAGGCGCGGGCGGAGACGAGGGTGCCGTCGACGACGGTCTCGGCGTCCCGGAAGGTGGCGCCTGCGGCCTGCATGTCGAGTTCGAGGGCGGGATACGCGGTGACGTGGCGCCCGGACAGCGCGTCGACGGCCGCGGTCAGCAGCGGGCCGTGGCAGATCTGGGCGACCGGCTTGTCGGTGTCGAAGAACGACTTGAGGATCTTGCGCAGCTCGGGGTCGTTGCGGAGGTACTCCGGGGCCCGGCCGCCGGGCACGACGACGGCGACGTACCGACCGGGGTCGACCTCGGAGAAGGCCAGGTCGGCGGGCCAGGTGTAGCCGGGTTTCTCGGTGTAGGTGTCGTAGCCCGGTTCGAAGTCGTGGACCACGAAGCGGAGCGTCTTGCGGCTGGGGGCGGCGATGTCGACCTCGTATCCCTCCTCGCGCAGGCGCTGGTAGGGGTAGAGGACCTCCAGCGACTCCGCCGCGTCGCCGGTCACGATCAGGATCTTGGCCGTCATGGTGGGGCTCCCCTCGGTACCGCAGGGCTTCCTTCGTCAGGCTATGGCTTCCTGGGCAACGTGCATCCGGGGTGGAGGTTTGCCAAGGGGGTGTGCTGATGCGGGGTGCGGCGAAAGCGCGTATAAGCTCGGTTGCGCGGAGGTAAGCTCAAAAGTGCGCGGTGGGTACTGTGCAGAACGTCAAAGTTCGACCCTCGGATTTGTACACATACGGCTCATGACGTGCCCCCCGTCCGGAGGGATAGCCTTGTGGCGTGATCAGCGCGATAGCTCGCGGGGACGTCGTCGTCCCTGCCCTGCGCCCGGTGAGCACGGAAGACATCCGTGTCCGGGCGGCGGTCGCTGGTCCTCGCGGGCGGGAGGGAGCCACCAGGGCTCCCGGGACGCCGGGCGCACCCACGGGACGGACGGTGCCGAGAGCAGCGTCACACCCCTGCCGGGTAGCGAGAATGGCTGATTACCCCCCGCTCGTCTCACCCTGCGGCATAGCGTCGAAACAGACCGGACACCCCGTGTCGTGGTGGCGCTTCGGAGGGGACGAGTTCGTACTTCCTTCTACGTCACGCAACGGCGCGCGACAGGAGCCAGAGGACAATGCAGACCAAGCTGGACGAAGCCAAGGCCGAGCTGCTCGAACGGGCCGCCCGGGTAGCTGAGAACAGCCCGGTCGGGGGGTATCTACCGACTGGGACGACGAGCGAGAGTACGTCCGACATCCCGGACCGGGAGACGGTGCTCGCGTTCCTCCAGCGCTACTACCTGCACACCGCCCCGGAGGACCTCAGCGGCCGCGACCCGGTCGACGTCTTCGGAGCCGCCCACTCCCACTACCGACTGGCCGAGAACCGCCCCCAGGGCACGGCCAACGTGCGGGTCCACACCCCGACCGTCGAGGAGAACGGCTGGACGTGCAGCCACTCCGTCGTCGAGGTCGTCACCGACGACATGCCCTTCCTCGTCGACTCCGTGACCAACGAGCTGTCACGGCAGGGACGCGGGATCCACGTCGTCATCCACCCCCAGGTCGTCGTCCGGCGGGACGTCACCGGCAAGCTCGTCGAGCTGATCATCGACCCCGCCGCCGTCGCCGCGGCGGCCGCGGCCGTGGCCGCCGGGGAGACGCTGCCGCACGACGCACACATCGAGTCCTGGATCCACGTCGAGATCGACCGCGAGACCGACCGCGCGGACCTCAAGCAGATCAACAACGATCTGCTGCGCGTCCTGTCCGACGTCCGCGAGGCCGTCGAGGACTGGGAGAAGATGCGGGAGGCGGCGGTCCGGATCGCCGACGGGCTGCCCGCCGAGCACACCGCCGACGACCTGCGCGGAGAGGAGGTGGAGGAGGCCCGCGAGCTGCTGCGCTGGCTCGCCGACGACCACTTCACCTTCCTCGGCTACCGCGAGTACGAGCTGCGCGAGGACGACTCGCTCGCCGCCGTCGCCGGTACCGGCCTCGGCATCCTGCGCTCCGACCCGCACCACGCGGGGGAGGACCAGCACCCCGTCAGCTCCTCCTTCGAGCGGCTGCCCGCCGACGCCCGCGCCAAGGCCCGTGAGCACAAGGTCCTCGTCCTGACGAAGGCCAACAGCCGGGCCACCGTCCACCGGCCGTCCTACCTCGACTACGTGGGCGTGAAGAAGTTCGACGCCGAGGGGAACGTGATCGGCGAGCGGCGCTTCCTCGGACTGTTCTCCTCCGCCGCCTACACCGAGTCCGTGCGCCGGGTGCCCGTCATCCGCCGCAAGGTCGACGAGGTGCTCGTCGGCGCCGGCTTCTCGCCCAACAGCCACGACGGCCGCGACCTGCTCCAGATCCTGGAGACCTACCCGCGCGACGAGCTGTTCCAGACCCCGGCCGACGAACTGCGGTCCATCGTCACCTCCGTGCTCTACCTCCAGGAGCGCCGGCGGCTGCGGCTCTACCTGCGCCAGGACGAGTACGGGCGCTACTACTCCGCCCTCGTCTACCTCCCGCGCGACCGCTACACCACCGGCGTACGCCTCAGGATCATCGACATCCTGAAGGAGGAACTGGGCGGCATCAGCGTCGACTTCACCGCCTGGAACACCGAGTCGATCCTCTCCCGGCTGCACTTCGTGGTCCGCGTCGAGCCGGGCACCGAACTGCCGCACCTCAGCGACGCCGACAAGGACCGCCTGGAGGCCAAGCTCGTCGAGGCCGCCCGCTCCTGGTCCGACGGGTTCGCCGAGGCGCTCAACGCCGAGGTCGGTGAGGAACGCGCCGCCGAGATGCTGCGCAAGTACGCAAACGCCATCCCCGAGGGGTACAAGGCCGACCACAACCCCCGCTCCGCCGTCGCGGACCTCTGCCGCCTCGAAGCGCTCGACCAGGACGAGGACTTCGAGCTCAGCCTGTACGAGCCGGTGGGCGCCGCGCCCGACGAGCGCCGCTTCAAGATCTACCGCAAGGGCGGCTCGGTCTCGCTCTCCGCGGTGCTGCCCGTGCTCAACCGCATCGGCGTCGAGGTCATCGACGAACGGCCGTACGAGCTGCGCTGCTCGGACCGGACGACCGCGTGGATCTACGACTTCGGGCTGCGCATGCCGAGGCCGCAGGCCGGGAGCGTGGACTACGCCGGGGACGACGCCCGCGAGCGGGTGCAGGAGGCATTCGCCGCCACCTGGACCGGGCAGGCCGAGAACGACGGGTTCAACGCGCTCGTGCTGAGCGCCGGGCTCACCTGGCGGCAGGCCATGGTGCTGCGCGCGTACGCCAAGTACCTGCGGCAGGCCGGATCCACGTTCAGCCAGGACTACATGGAGGACACCCTCCGCAACAACGTCCACACCACCCGGTTGCTCGTGTCGCTGTTCGAGGCGCGGATGTCGCCGGACCGCCAGCGGGCGGGCCGGGAGATCGTCGACGCGCTCCTCGAAGAGGTCGACGCGGCGCTCGACCAGGTCGCCAGCCTCGACGAGGACCGGATTCTGCGGTCCTTCCTCACCGTCATCAAGGCGACGCTGCGGACGAACTTCTTCCAGGAGGCGGCCGGCGGCAAGCCGCACGACTACGTCTCCATGAAGTTCGACCCGCAGGCGATCCCGGATCTCCCGGCGCCGCGCCCGGCGTTCGAGATCTGGGTGTACTCGCCGCGGGTGGAGGGCGTGCACCTGCGGTTCGGGAAGGTCGCCCGCGGTGGTCTGCGCTGGTCGGACCGGCGGGAGGACTTCCGGACGGAGATCCTCGGCCTGGTCAAGGCGCAGATGGTGAAGAACACCGTCATCGTGCCCGTCGGCGCCAAGGGCGGCTTCGTCGCCAAGCAGCTGCCGGACCCGTCGGTGGACCGGGACGCCTGGCTCGCCGAGGGCATCCGCAGCTACAAGACCTTCATCTCCGCGCTGCTCGACATCACCGACAACATGGTCGCGGGCGAGGTCGTCCCGCCGGCGGACGTCGTCCGGCACGACGAGGACGACACCTATCTCGTCGTCGCCGCCGACAAGGGCACCGCGACCTTCTCCGACATCGCCAACCAGGTCGCCGAGAGCTACAACTTCTGGCTCGGGGACGCCTTCGCCTCCGGCGGCTCGGCCGGTTACGACCACAAGGGCATGGGCATCACCGCGCGCGGCGCCTGGGAGTCGGTCAAGCGGCACTTCCGGGAGCTGGGGGTGAACACGCAGGCCGAGGACTTCACGGTCGTCGGCATCGGTGACATGTCCGGTGACGTGTTCGGCAACGGCATGCTGCTCAGCGAGCACATCCGGCTGGTCGCCGCCTTCGACCACCGGCACATCTTCATCGACCCCAGCCCCGACGCGGCCACCTCCTACGCCGAGCGCCGCCGCGTCTTCGAGCTGCCCCGCTCCAGCTGGGCCGACTACGACACCGATCTGATCTCCACCGGCGGCGGCGTCTTCCCGCGCACCGCCAAGGCGATCCCGATCAACGCCCACATCCGGGACGTCCTCGGCATCGAGGACAAGATCGCCAAGATGACCCCGGCCGACCTGATGAAGGCGATCCTCAAGGCGCCGGTCGACCTGCTGTGGAACGGCGGCATCGGCACGTACGTGAAGGCCTCGACCGAGTCACACGCCGACGTCGGCGACAAGGCCAACGACGCGATCCGGGTCGACGGCGCCGACCTGCGCGTCCAGGTCGTCGGCGAGGGCGGCAACCTCGGCCTGACCCAGCTGGGCCGGATCGAGTTCGCGCAGACCGGCGGGCGGGTCAACACCGACGCCATCGACAACAGCGCGGGCGTGGACACCTCCGACCACGAGGTGAACATCAAGATCCTGCTCAACGGCCTGGTCACCGACGGGGACATGACGGTCAAGCAGCGCAACAAGCTGCTCGCCGAGATGACCGACGAGGTCGGCCGGCTCGTCCTGCGCAACAACTACGCGCAGAACACGGCGATCGCCAACGCCCTCGCCCAGTCCTCGGACATGCTCCACGCCCAGCAGCGCTTCATGCGCCACCTGGTGCGCGAGGGCCACCTCGACCGGGCGCTCGAATTCCTGCCCACCGACCGGCAGATCCGCGAGCGCTTGAACACCGGGTACGGCCTGACCGGTCCCGAGACGGCCGTCCTCCTCGCGTACACGAAGATCACCGTCGCCGAGGAGCTGCTGCACACCTCCCTCCCGGACGACCCGTACCTGCGCAAGCTGCTGCACGAGTACTTCCCGACCGCGCTGCGCGAGCAGTTCCGCGAGCACATCGACAGCCACCCGCTGAGCCGTGAGATCGTCACGACCCTGCTGGTCAACGACACGGTCAACACGGGCGGTACGAGCTTCCTGCACCGGCTGCGCGAGGAGACCGGCGCCTCGCTCGAGGAGATCGTCCGGGCGCAGACCGCCTCCCGTGCGATCTTCGGGTCGGGTGCGGTGTGGGACGCGGTCGAGGGCCTGGACAACACGGTCGACGCGGCCGTCCAGACCCGGATCCGGCTGCACTCCCGCCGCCTCGTCGAGCGCGGCACGCGCTGGCTGCTCAACAACCGGCCGCAGCCGCTGGAGCTCAGCGGGACCATCACGTTCTTCTCCGAGGGCGTGCACCTGGTCTGGGGCGAGCTGCCCAAGCTGCTGCGCGGCGCGGACCTGGAGTGGTACCAGAAGATCTACGACGAGCTGACGGGCGCCGGGGTCCCGGAGGAGCTGGCCACGCGCGTCGCGGGCTTCTCCTCGGCCTTCCCGACGCTCGACATCGTCGCGGTCGCCGACCGGGTCGGGCGGACGCCGATGGAGGTCGCCGAGGTGTACTACGACCTCGCCGACCGGCTGCGCATCACCCAGCTCATGGACCGCATCATCGAACTGCCGCGTGCGGACCGCTGGCAGTCCATGGCCCGCGCGGCGATCCGCGAGGACCTGTACGCGGCCCACGCCTCCCTCACCGCCGAGGTCCTCTCGGCGGGCAACGGCACCTCCACCCCGGAGCAGCGCTTCAAGGTGTGGGAGCAGAAGAACGCGGCGCTGCTGGGCCGGGCGCGGACGACCCTGGAGGAGATCCAGGGCTCCGACGCGTTCGACCTCGCCAACCTGTCGGTGGCGATGCGGACGATGCGGACGCTGCTGCGTTCGCACTCGTAGCGGTACGGCGAAGGGGGCGCCCCAAACTCTGGGGCGCCCCCTTCCGTATGCGTCGCCGGGGCGGCTACTCGGTGATCTCCCAGAGGGTCAGCTTGCCCTGCACCGTGGGTACTTCGAAGCTGTACTCGCCCGGGGTCAGCCCGGTGATCTCGTACATGGCGAGGTTGCCCTGCTTGGTGACCGTGCAGAGCCTGACGCCCTTGTCGATCTCCGCCTCCTCGCCGAAGGCACCGGAGTCCAGGGTGGAGGGCAGCACGTCGGTTCCCGTGCCCTCGGCGCACTCCTGGGGCGTGGTGCCCGCGCTCTTGCCCATGGTCGTGTCGAAGTACCAGTAGCTGCTGTCGAGGTGCATGTCCATCAGGCCGTCGACCATCTCGTCCTCGGTGTCGACCTCCGGCTTGTCGAAGTCGACTTTGACGTAGGCCGAGCCGGCGGGGGTGCGCAGCGTGAAGGGCTTGCCCTCGAAGACGGCTGTGTACTGGGCGTTCGCGGGGATCGAGGGGGTCTCGCTCGGGCCCGTTCCGTCGCCCGCGCCGCCCTGGTCGCCGGAGCCGGAGTCCGTGCCGGTGCCGGTCGGGGACGGGCTCGGCGTCGAGGCCGCCTGGTCGCCGCCGTTGCCGTCCTTGCCGTCGTTCTTGGTGCTGTCCTTGGGGGAGTCGCTCGCCGAGCTGTTGCTGTCGTCCTTCCCCTTCAGCACGTACACGGCCGCGGCCGCGCCCGAGCCGGCCACGAGGACGAGGGCCAGGGCGACCAGGGCCGCCTTCAGGCCGCGACGGCTCTTCTTGGGCGGGGCGGCCGGTGACGGAGCCGGGGCGGCGGACTGCGGGGTGAGGTTGTAGG
>NZ_JARGEE010000410.1:0-7770 GCF_033794485.1 Streptomyces sp. MB09-02B | reverse complement strand
TTTTTTTCCAGCGAAAGGTGGCTTTCAGTATTTTGTCCGGTTCGCTGGGCTGTGTGGTGTGTATAAGAGACAGGTTGGGGTTCGGTCGCGCATTTCATCGCACCTCTAGGAGACCAGGCCCTCCGGGCCTGAAAAGCAGGGGCGAAGCCCCGGCTTTTCAGGGGCGCGGGGAACTGGCCATGAGGCGCCCTACGCCCAGAGCTGGCCCTGCAGTGTCTCGATGGCCTCTTCCGTCGTCGCGGCGGTGTAGACGCCCGTCGACAGGTACTTCCAGCCGCCGTCGGCGACCACGAACACGATGTCGGCCGGCTCGCCGGCCTTGACCGCCTTGTTGCCGACTCCGATCGCGGCGTGCAGCGCGGCTCCCGTGGAGACGCCCGCGAAGATGCCCTCCTGCTGCAGCAGCTCCCGTGTGCGGGTCACCGCGTCGGCGGAGCCGACGGAGAAGCGGGTGGTGAGGACGGACGCGTCGTAGAGCTCCGGCACGAACCCCTCGTCGAGGTTGCGCAGGCCGTACACGAGGTCGTCGTAGCGCGGCTCGGCGGCGACGATCTTGACGTCCGGCTTCTGCTCGCGCAGGTAGCGGCCGACGCCCATCAGGGTGCCGGTGGTGCCGAGGCCGGCGACGAAGTGGGTGATCGAGGGGAGGTCGGCGAGGATCTCCGGGCCGGTTGTCGCGTAGTGGGCGCCCGCGTTGTCGGGGTTGCCGTACTGGTAGAGCATCACCCAGTCGGGGTGCTCGGCGGAGAGTTCCTTGGCGACGCGTACGGCCGTGTTGGAGCCGCCGGCGGCCGGGGACGGGATGATCTCGGCGCCCCACATGGCGAGCAGCTCACGCCGCTCCTGGGAGGTGTTCTCGGGCATGACGCAGACCATGCGGTAGCCCTTGAGCTTGGCCGCCATGGCGAGGGAGATGCCCGTGTTGCCGGAGGTGGGTTCCAGGATGGTGCAGCCGGGGGTCAGCCGGCCGTCCTTCTCCGCCTGTTCGATCATGTGCAGGGCGGGCCGGTCCTTGACCGAACCCGTCGGGTTGCGGTCCTCCAGCTTCGCCCAGATGCGGACGTCGGCGGACGGCGACAGCCGCGGCAGGCACACCAGAGGGGTGTTGCCCACCGCGGCCAGCGGGGAGTCGTAGCGCATGGGTGCTCAGGCCATACCGCCGGCCACGGCCGGCAGGATCGTCACGTTGTCGCCGTCGGACAGCTTGGTGTTGATGCCCTCCAGGAAGCGGACGTCCTCGTCGTTCAGGTAGACGTTGACGAAGCGGCGCAGTTCACCGCCGTCCACGATGCGGGCCTGGATGCCCGCGTGACGGCTCTCGAGGTCGGTGAACAGCTCGGCGAGGGTGGCACCGGCCCCCTCCACCGCCTTCTGACCGTCGGTGTACTGGCGGAGGATGGTGGGGATGCGGACCTCGATGGCCATGGTGTGCGGCTCCTGTCGGGAGTGGTCGGGTCGGTGGGCGCGCGGCGGCGCGACGCGCGGGGTGCGTGGTCACACGGGTGAGGGCGCCGCGGCTCACGGCCGTACGGCGGCAGGATCGGCGTCAACAGATGGCGCTGGCAAGCCTGCACAGGTCGACGTGCAGCCGCGCCACGAGCAGTGCGCCCGGCGTCTTCTCGCTCACGTCGTCAAGAACCATGGGCTCATCGTATCGATTCCCGGTCCGGGTCCCGGAGTGTGATCCCACATGCCGGACGGTTTCGGGCCGGGGAGTGAGACCCCGCACCTCAACGACCACACGCTGCCCCCGCTCACCCGCACCCGCTCGGGCGGACCGCCGTACGGCTTCAGGCGGACTGCCGTACGACGAGCCGCGTCGGGGTGACCACCGACGACTGGGGGCCGGGCGCCGTCGCCCCGCCGTCCGCCGGGCCGTCGTCGCCGTGGCTGAACAGCAGCCGGGCCATCAGCCGGCCCATGCCCTCGATGTCCTGGTGGACGGTGGTCAGCGGCGGATCGGTGTGCTCGGCGATGGGGGCGAGGTCGTCGAAGCCGACGACGGCCACGTCGTCCGGCACCCGGCGGCTCCGCTCGCGCAGCACCTGGAGCGCGCCGGAGGCCATGAGGTCGGAGGCGACGAAGACGGCGTCCAGGTCGGGGCGGCGGTCGAGGAGCGCGGTCATGGCGTCGACGCCGCCCTGCCGGGTGTAGTCGGAGTGTTCGACCAGGAGGGGTGAGGCGTCCGGCAGGACGTCCCGGTAGCCGTCCAGGCGGTCGAGCGCCGAGGCCTCCTGGTCGACGGGGCCGGTGATGGTGGCGACGTGTTCCCGGCCCTGGGAGACGAGATGGCGGACGGCCGTGCGGGCGCCGCCCCGGTTGTCGGCGTCGACGTAGACACGGTCGTGCGCGGGTTCGCCGTCGCGGACGAGTGGCCGGCCGCCGAAGACGGCGGGCAGGCCGAGCCGGTCGATCATGCCGGGCAGCGGGTCGTCGGCGCGCAGGGAGAAGAGCAGGGCGCCGTCGACGTGGCCGCCGCCGAGGAAGTCGCCGACCCTCGGGTACTCCTCGGGTTCCTCCAGGAAGAGCAGGACGGGCTGGGCGCCGTGGGCCACGAGTTCCTTGCGGATGCCCCGGAGGTGGAGGTCGAAGAAGGGGTCGATGAAGAGCCGGTTCTGCGGCTGGCTGGCGACGACGGCGATGGCGTTGTTGCGGCGGGTGACCAGCTGGCGGGCGGCGGAGTTCGGGACGTAGCCCAGTTCGTCGATGACCTCCCGGACCCGTTCGACGACCTCCGCGCGCACCTTGTCCTCGCCGTTGATCACCCGTGACACGGTGGACTTCGAGACCCCCGAGCCGCGTGCCACGTCGTCGAGGGTGGGGCGCCGGCCGGGCAGTCGTCGCGTCTGTTGGGGCAACACGGTCTCCGTCACGGGCAGTTGGGTGCGTGCGCGTGCGTACGCCTGGGCACGACCACCGTAGCCGCGAACGTGGCCGGTCGGCGGTTCAGTAGGCGTCGACGATCCGCACTTCCTCCTCGGTGACCTCGCCGTCGACGATCCGGTACGAGCGGAACTGGAAGTCTCCGAGGCCGTCGGTGTCGGCGGTGGAGACGAGGACGTAGTGGGCGCCCGGCTCGTTGGCGTAGGAGATGTCGGTGCGCGAGGGGTAGGCCTCGGTGGCCGTGTGGGAGTGGTAGATGACCACGGGCTCCTCGTCGCGGTCGTCCATCTCGCGGTAGAGCTTGAGCAGGTCGCCCGAGTCGAACTCGTAGAACGTGGGCGACATGGCCGCGTTCAGCATCGGGATGAAGCGCTCGGGGCGGTCCGTGCCCGCCGGTCCGGCGACGACGCCGCACGCCTCGTCGGGGTGGTCCTTGCGCGCGTGGGCGACGATCTGGTCGACGAGGTCCTGGGTGATGGTCAGCATGGTCGCCAGGATAAGCAGAAGGGCTGTTCCGTACCGGGGAGTGGTACGGAACAGCCCACATGCTGGGACCAGGGGTCTCGTGGGCCCTTGGCGTGTCGGGTCAGCCGACCTTCTCGAACTCCGCGTCGCGGCGCTCGGTGACCTCCGGGTTGCGGCTCTTCAGCACGAGCCAGCCGATGCCGAGGGCCGCGGCCCAGCCCGCCATGACGTAGAGGCAGACGCGGGAGTCGGCGTCGTAGGCGATGAGGCCGGTGACGAAGAGCAGGAAGACGATGGCGACCCAGCTGCACTTGGCGCCGCCGGGGGCGGGGAAGGACGAGGCGGGCAGGCGGCCGGCGTCCACGCCGCGGCGGTAGAGGACGTGGCTGATCAGGATCATCAGCCAGGTCCAGATGCCGGCGGCGGTGGCGACGGAGACGACGTAGCCGAAGGCCTTCTCCGGGACGATGTAGTTCAGGATCACGCCGATGCCCATGAAGAGCACCGAGATGGTGATGCCGAACGCCGGGGTCTTCGTCGACGACAGCTTGCTGAAGACGCGCGGGGCCTCGCCGTTGTCGGCGAGGGTGCGCAGCATGCGGCCGGTGGAGTACATGCCCGAGTTGCAGGAGGACAGGGCCGCCGTCAGCACCACGAAGTTGACGATGGCGGCGCCCGCGGGGATGCCGATCTTGGCGAAGGCGGCGACGAAGGGGCTCACGCCGGGCGCGAACTCGGTCCACTTGACCACGCAGAGGATGACGGTGAGGGCACCGACGTAGAAGAGCGCGATCCGCCAGGGCAGGGTGTTGATGGCCTTGGGGAGGGTCTTCTCCGGGTCCTCGGACTCGCCGGCCGTGACTCCGACCAGCTCGACGGCGAGGTAGGCGAACATCACGCCCTGGAGGGTCATCAGGGAGGAGCCGATGCCCTTGGGGAAGAAGCCGTCGAAGGCCCAGAGGTTGGAGACGGCGGCGGTGTCACCGGCGGCGCTGAAGCCGAAGGTGAGGACGCCGAGGCCGATCACGATCATGCCGATCAGGGCGGTGACCTTGACCATCGAGAACCAGAACTCGATCTCGCCGAAGATCTTCACCGAGATGAGGTTGGCGGCGAACAGGACCACCAGGAAGACCAGGGCGGTGACCCACCGCGGGATGTCCGGCCACCAGTAGTTGACGTAGATCGCGGCGGCCGTGAGTTCGGCCATGCCGGTGACGACCCACATCAGCCAGTACGTCCAGCCGGTGAAGTAGCCGAAGAACGGGCCGAGGAACTCGCGGGAGTACTCCGCGAAGGAGCCCGAGACCGGGCGGTAAAGCAGCAGCTCGCCGAGCGCCCGCATGATGAAGAAGATGATGACGCCGGCGAGGGCGTACATGAAGATGAGGCTGGGGCCGGCCTTGGCGATGTTCGCCCCGGCTCCCAGGAAGAGGCCGACGCCGATGGCGCCGCCGATCGCGATCATCTGGACCTGACGGCTGCCGAGCCCGCGCTCGTACCCCTCTTCGGGTGCGTCGCCGCGCACGGCTTCGTCGCCGTTCTTGTTGACCTGAGCGGAGGTCATGTGTGGTGCGCCTTTCTCCACGCTGGGCCGATCCGAGCCGTTCGTCGACCCCGGATCGGGTTCCGATCCCCCCGGATGTGATGGAGCAGTGCCTGGTCGGAGATGGCCGACTCGGTGGCGCACCCGAGCGGACATGGGTGGCGTCCGTCGGGCGGTCTGGAAGATTTAACACGGCCGCAACAGTGATCGACCGGATGTCGTGTGGCGCACGGCACAGGGAGAAGCGGACAAAGAACACCCGCGAGGGCATCCCTCGCGGGTGCGGTGACACGATCGTTATCCGGATTTGAGTGTCCTCTGAGCGAACACCGAGTGAATCCGGAAGGTCCCCGAAAGCCCTCCAAAGGGACCGAAAGGGTCAAAGCCCGGATTACGGCATCGAGTCAGGGCATCAAGGTCGCGACGAGTGAGTCCTGCAGGCCGCCCAGCCACAGGTACGCCATCACCATCGGCTTGCGCGGGTCCTCGTCCGGGAGGCGGTAGAGGAGGTCGGTGTCCTCCTCGTCGACGACGTCGAGCCGGGATCCGATGGCCAGACGGAGGTCGTTGAGGCAGCCGAGCCACTGCCGGGACTCCTGCGTGGACAGCTTGAGCACCGCCCCGCCCTCACCGGTCGCGGCCAGCGCGTCCAGGGAGTGGATCACCGCGAGGGCGTGGTCGCGCTTGCCGGCCCGCAGGTCGTTCTCGGTGAAGCGGCGGAACTCCGAGGAGTACGCCCGCTGCTCCTCCGCCTCCCGGGCCGTCGGGGTGCCCTCGGGGTCGCTGTAGGCGTCCGGGAACAGCCGGAGCAGGACGGGGTCCTTGGGCGGTTCGCTCGGGCCCTCGGCGAAGAGTTCGGCGAGCGGGTCGTCGCCCGCGTCCCCCGCCGGTCCCGGTCCGATGAGCTCCAGGAGCTGCACCGCCAGCGAGCGGATGATGGAGATCTCGACCTCGTCGAGCGCGACGGCCGCGCCGCCGCCGGGGAGCGATTCGAATTGTCCTGGCATCAGGTGCGTCGCTACTTCCGGTCCTGCTGGAGGGTGGCCCACAGACCGTAGCCGTGCATGGCCTGCACGTCGCGTTCCATCTCCTCGCGTGTTCCGCTGGAGACGACCGCGCGGCCCTTGTGGTGGACGTCGAGCATGAGCTTGGTGGCCTTGTCCTTCGGGTACCCGAAGTACGACTGGAAGACGTACGTCACGTAGCTCATCAGGTTCACCGGGTCGTTGTGGACGATCGTCACCCACGGCACGTCGGGTTCGGGTACGGCGAAGACCTCCTCCGCCGACTCGGTCTTCTCGATCTCCATGGGTACGGCTGCCGTCACAGGGCCCATGCTGCCACCACAGGGGGGTGCCCGCACAAATGCGGGCCCGTGACCTGGGGCCACGCGGAACGGTCCGGCGGAGATCACCCGGAAATCGTCAGACTGACGAAATGGGAGTACGATCCCTTGCCATGAACACAGCGGACCTTGGTTTGCCGGTCGACGTCCCTTCGACCGCGCTCTTCACGGACCACTACGAACTCACGATGCTGCAGGCCGCCTTGAAGGCGGGCACGGCCGAGCGGCGATCGGTGTTCGAGGTCTTCACCCGGCGGTTGCCGGAGGGGCGCCGGTACGGCGTGGTCGCCGGCACCGGCCGGGTGCTGGACGCCGTGGAGAACTTCCGTTTCGACCCGGGCGTCCTCGGCTTCCTGCGCGAGCGCTCCATCGTCAACGCCGAGACCCTCGACTGGCTCGCCGGCTACCGCTTCGGCGGGGACGTGTGGGGCTACCAGGAGGGCGAGGTGTACTTCCCGGGCTCCCCGATCATGCGGGTCGAGGGCACCTTCGCGGAGTGCGTGCTCCTGGAGACCGTGATCCTGTCCATCCTCAACCACGACTCGGCGATCGCGGCCGCCGCCTCCCGGATGTCCAGCGCCGCCGGGGGGCGCCCGCTGATCGAGATGGGCGCCCGGCGCACGCACGAGCTGGCCGCCGTGGCCGCCTCGCGCGCGGCGTACGTCGGCGGCTTCACCTCCACCTCGGACCTGGCCGCCGGCTTCCGCTACGGCATCCCGACGGTGGGGACCAGCGCCCACGCCTTCACCCTGCTGCACGACCGCGAGCGGGACGCCTTCCAGGCCCAGGTGGACTCGCTGGGCCGGAACACCACGCTGCTCGTCGACACCTACGACGTCGCCGAGGCCGTACGGACGGCCGTGGAGATCGCCGGGCCCGAGCTCGGCGCCGTGCGCATCGACTCCGGTGATCTGCTCCTCGTCGCCCACCGGGTGCGGCAGCAGCTGGACGAGCTGGGCGCGACGGACACCCGGATCATCGTGACCTCGGACCTCGACGAGTACGCCATCGCCTCGCTGGCGGCGGCACCCGTGGACGCGTACGGCGTCGGGACGCAGCTGGTGACCGGCTCGGGGCACCCCACCTGCTCGATGGTCTACAAGCTCGTCGCCCGGGCGGAGTCCGCGGACCCCACGGACCCGCTGGTGCCGGTGGCGAAGAAGTCCAGCGGCGGGAAGACGTCCGTGGGGGGCCGCAAGTGGGCGGCCCGGCGGCTGGACGAGCACGGGGTGGCGGAGGCCGAGGTGATCGGCACCGGTCCGGTGCCGGACGGCCTCCAGGACCGTCAGCTGCTGGTCCCGCTGGTCAGGGACGGCAGGGTGCTCTCCAGGGAGCCCCTGGACGTCGTCCGCGAACGGCACGTGAGCGCTCGGGGCAGTCTGCCGCTGTCGGCGACACAGCTGTCGCGCGGGGAAGCGGTCATTCCCACGGAGTACGTCTGAGGCCGCCGACCCCGCTGAGGCCACCGACACCGCCGAGGCCCCCGGGACCGCGCCGCACCCGTGCGGATGCGGGGCGGGGGCGGCGGGGG
>NZ_JARGEE010000040.1:0-34217 GCF_033794485.1 Streptomyces sp. MB09-02B | reverse complement strand
CAGCCGACCCCCGCCACCACCAACGGCCCGGCCTACGGCTATCCGCAGCCCACGGCGGCGGCCCTGGACCCGAACTTCCGCCTGCCCCCGCAGGGCCCGCAGTTCATCGGCCGCTGAGGACCGACGGCCAGGGGGCGCGAAGGCGAACCGGCCGGGGGACGCGAAGGCGAACCGGCCGAGACCCGCGTCAGCGCTCCGCCTTGGTCTTGTAGCCCCGCCCCCACTGCAGCCCCCACCCGTACAACCGGTCGAGCTCGGCCTGGAAGCCGTAGACGAACTTCACCTCACGGCGCACGGTGATCTCGCCCTTGACGTTCTCGATCATCACCACCGCGCAGGACCGGGCCTGCGGATGCCGCTCGTCCAGGCCTATCTCGATCCGCGGCCCGTTGCTCGGGTACAGCGTCACGATGGCGTGCGTGCGGTCGAAGGCCGGCGTCTGGTCGTAGATGTAGACGAACACCAGCATCCGCTTGAACTGGTCCCGGTGGTCCAGGTTGATGTACATGGTCTCGCCGGACCCGGAGCCGAACCGGTCGTCCCCGCTCAGCCGCATGTACGGCGCCTCGTTGATGTCGCCGAGGAAGCCGCCCAGCGGCTGGACGACCCCCTTGGTGCCGTCGGCCAACTCGTAGAGGCAGCCGAGGTCGAGGTCGACGTTCACCATGCTCTGGCTGTGTGCCTGCACCTCCTCCGGCCTGAGGGCCTTGAAGGGATGCCGCAGCACGCTCTGCCGCTTGGGTCCGCCGATGTCGGACGTCCGCATCCGCCAGGACAGGTTGACCCGCAGATGGCCCGCCGCCGCGTTCTGCTTGGACAGGGACACCTTCTGGTGCCGCTTGGTCAGCTCGATCGCGTTGGTCGCCGCGTTGCCCGCGTCGAACTCCGAGGCCCGCCCGCGCCACAGGTTGTCCAGAAAACTCATGCCCGCCCCACACCTGCCGTGTCGTCGCGTCAACCACCGACGGGGCGGCCGACGAGGACGCATCCTCGTCGGCCGCCCCGCTCAGAGCCTGCCCTCACCTCACGGGTGATCACACCCCGGAGGAGACCTCCGCCTTGTCGGCGGCGTCAGCTTTTCCCTCTTGGGCCGCCAGCGCCTTGTTGCGGCGGACGGAGGACCAGAAGGACCAGCCGATCAGGATGACACCGATGGAACCGGTGATGAACTCGTTGATCTCGTACTGGATGGTGACGAGGAGGATTCCGGCGAGGGCGCCGATCGCGTAGTGCGCGCCGTGCTCCAGGTAGACGTAGTCGTCGAGGGTGCCCTGACGGACCAGGTACACGGTCAGCGACCGGACGTACATCGCGCCGACACCGAGGCCGAGCGCCATCAGGACGATGTCGTTGGTGATGGCGAAGGCGCCGATGACACCGTCGAAGGAGAAGGACGCGTCCAGGACCTCCAGGTAGAGGAACATGAAGAACGCGGCCTTGCCGGCGAGGGCCACGGCCGAACGCGGCTTGCCCGCGCGCTCCGCCGCTTCCTCCTCCTCGTGCTCGCGCTCCTCGTCCTCCTCCAGCTTGTTCTCGAAGTAGCCGGAGAGACCACCGACGATCAGGTAGGTGATGAGGCCCGCGAGGCCGGAGATCAGGACCGTCTGCGCCTTGTCGGCATGGGTGCCGCCGTGCTGGTGGGCCTGGGTCGCGAAGGTCATCGAGGTGACCAGCAGGACGATCATCGCGATGCAGGCCGACAGCATGTCGACCTTGCCGAGCTTGGACAGCGGGCGCTCCAGCCAGCCCAGCCACTTGATGTCCCGGTCCTCGAAGATGAAGTCCAGGAAGATCATCAGCAGGAACATACCGCCGAAGGCCGCGATCGACGGGTGCGCGTCGGTCACGTACTGCTGGTACTGGTCCTTGTCGGTCAGCGCCAGGTCGACGGCCTCGATCGGCCCGAGCTTGGCGCTGATGGCGACGATGACGACGGGGAAGACCAGCCGCATACCGAAGACGGCGATCAGGATGCCGATGGTGAGGAAGATCTTCTGCCAGAAGGCATTCATCTTCTTCACGATGCCGGCGTTGACCACCGCGTTGTCGAACGACAGCGAGATCTCCAGGACGCAGAGGATCGCGACGAGCCCGAGGGCCGTCCATCCGTCGTAGAGAACCGCTGCTACCAAGCCGAGCGCGGTGACCGCGAACGACCAGCCGAAGGTTTTCAGAACCACTGGCTACCCAATCGTGTGTGTACGGGGTTCCCCCGCGCCGCGCGCGGCTTTACGAAACTTTGAACCCGAAGTCTAGTCGGGCACCCCACGCACCCCACACGGCCCCGGCTTTTGCGCATATAGCGCTACGAGACATTCACCCCGAAGTCGAGGGCGATGCCCCGCAGGCCGGACGCGTACCCCTGTCCCACGGCGCGGAACTTCCACTCCCCGCCGTAGCGGTAGACCTCGCCGAAGATCATCGCGGTCTCGGTGGAGGCGTCCTCGGAGAGGTCGTAGCGGGCGAGTTCCTGGCCGTCGGCCTGGTTGACCACACGGATGAAGGCATTGCTGACCTGCCCGAAGGCCTGGCCGCGGTTCTCGGCGTCATGGATGGAGACCGGAAAGACGATCTTGTCGACGGTGGCCGGCACCCGGGAGAGGTCGATGATCAGCGACTCGTCGTCGCCGTCGCCCTCACCGGTGAGGTTGTCGCCGGTGTGCTCGACCGAGCCGTCCGGACTCTTGAGGTTGTTGTAGAAGACGAACCACTCGTCCCCCAGCACCCGGCCGCCCTGGCACAGCAGCGCGCTGGCGTCGAGGTCGAACGGGGCTCCGGTGGTGGTCCGGACGTCCCAGCCGAGCCCGACCAGGACTTGAGTGAGATTCGGTGCGGCCTTGGAGAGGGAGACATTGCCTCCCTTGGCGAGTGTGACGCCCATGGTGCTGGTCCTCCCCGATTTTCGAGCTTCAGTTGCTCAACTGTTCAGTTGTTCCGTACGCGCGGGCTCCCCGCCCTCGTCGTACGAGCGCGTCCGGCGCCGCGGTCGGTGTCGACAGCGGCGCCGGACGTGGTGAGTCTGTGGTTCACGGGGGGTCTTCCCCCGTGACTCAGACGTTCACACCGAAGTCCTGGGCGATACCGCGCAGGCCCGAGGCGTAGCCCTGGCCGATGGCGCGGAACTTCCACTCGGCGCCGTGGCGGTAGAGCTCACCGAAGACCATGGCGGTCTCGGTGGAGGCGTCCTCGGAGAGGTCGTAGCGGGCGATCTCCGCCTCGCCCGCCTGGTTCACGACGCGGATGAAGGCGTTGCGGACCTGCCCGAAGGACTGCTGACGGTTCTCGGCGTCGTAGATCGAGACCGGGAAGACGATCTTCTCGATCTCGGCCGGGACGGTCGCGAGGTTGACCTTGATCTGCTCGTCGTCGCCCTCGCCCTCACCGGTGAGGTTGTCGCCGGTGTGCTCGACCGAGCCGTCGGGACTCTTCAGGTTGTTGAAGAAGACGAAGTTGGCGTCGCTGCTGACCTTGCCCGACGAGTCCAGCAGCATGGCGCTGGCGTCCAGGTCGAAGTCCGTACCGGTCGTGGTGCGGATGTCCCACCCCAGTCCGATGATGACCGCGGTCAGGCCCGGCGCCTCCTTGGTCAGCGATACGTTGCCGCCCTTGCTGAGGCTGACTCCCACGAGGTCCTCCGTTTGGTTTCAGGGGCGGGGAGCCCCTGCGTTGCGTTGGTGTCGGATCAACGTGTCGATCCTAGTGACGGGTTCCCGTTCCTCGCAGGGTGTGGAACCGAAGAATCACAGGGTGTCGAGGGCCGCGAGGTACTCGTTCAGGTCGCGGGCGTCGGGCAGGGCATTGATGACCGACCAGCGGACGAGGCCCTCCTTGTCGACGATGAACGTGCCGCGCACCGCGCAGCCCTTGTCCGCGTCGAACACGCCGTACGCCCGGGACACCTCGCCGTGCGGCCAGAAGTCCGACAGCAGCGGGTACTCCAGACCCTCCTGCTCGGCGAAGACCCGCAGAGTGTGGATGGAGTCGTTCGACACGGCCAGCAGCTGCACGTCGTCGTTGACGAACTTCGGCAGGTTGTCCCGCAGCTCGCACAGCTCGCCCGTGCACACCCCGGTGAACGCGAACGGGTAGAAGAGCACCACCACGTTCTTCTCGCCCCGGAAGTCCGACAGCCGGACCGTGGCGCCGTGGTTGTCCTTCAGCTCGAAATCGGGTGCCTTGTCGCCGACCTGGATCGCCATGGTCTACCTGAGTCCCTTCCTGGGCTGTTCGGGGGAACCCAGCCTACGCAGCAGACGACAAACCCCTGGAGGGCGGCCCCGAAGGGGCCCCCTCCAGGGGCGCGGGGAACTGCGCGACAAGCCACGACGAACCTGCGGTCGCCGTCGCGCAGAACCCACCGAGCTGTCAGGCGAACCTGCCGAGCCAAAGCGGCAGCGTCACGTCACCTCTTGCCGGACTTCGCCGCCTTCGGCGTCACGAGCCGACTGCCGCTCCAGTCCTTGCCCACGCTGACACTCTTCGACGCGGACAACCCCGCAGTCGTCGCGGCCTCCGAAATGTCGCTGGGCTCCACATAGCCGTCGCGCCCGGTCTTGGGCGTCAGCAGCAGGATCGAGCCACCTTCCTCGATGTACGTGGTGGCGTCCACCAGCACATCCGTCAGGTCGCCGTCGTCGTCTCGGAACCACAGCACGACGGCATCGGCCACGTCGTCGTAGTCCTCGTCGACGAGCTCACTGCCTACGACTTCCTCGATGGACTCGCGGAGCTCCTGGTCGACATCGTCGTCGTAGCCGATCTCCTGGACCACCTGCTCGGGCTGGAACCCCAGCCTTGCGGCAGGGTTCGTCCGCTCCTCCGCGTGGTCCGCGGTCGCGCTCACGGGTTGCCTCCTGATCATGTTCGGGTGGGGTCGCCCCCTGGGGAATCAGCCACGCGCGTGCGCGAAGCATTGGCCGTAGTCCACACGGGCGGGGCGGATCGCGCAAGTACCCAGCCATCGAGACCGCCGAAACGGTGACGATCCGGGCCGTGTCACCGCAACTCTCTACGCGGATTCACAGCCCCACGTGACGCACGCCACACCGTTTTGCCCGTTTTGCGCATTCGGCAACCATCCGGGGGTACGAGCATCGAATACCTTTACCACCTTTGCCGAGCGGACGGCCGCCCTGGTTACTTCTCGGTAGAGGTGACGTTTACGTCCTTGAGGTACACGATGGGGGGCGGTGCAGGCACCTAGAGAACACCCTTGCAGAACCCCTGAAGAGCGGCCCTCTGACAGCTAAGGAACAGCGTGGCTTCCGGATCCGATCGCAATCCGATCATCATTGGCGGCCTTCCGAGTCAGGTCCCTGACTTCGATCCCGAGGAGACCCAGGAGTGGCTCGACTCGCTCGACGCCGCCGTGGACGAGCGCGGCCGTGAGCGCGCGCGCTACCTGATGCTCCGGCTCATCGAGCGGGCCCGCGAGAAGCGTGTGGCCGTGCCCGAGATGCGCAGCACGGACTACGTCAACACCATCCCGACCAAGGCCGAGCCGTTCTTCCCCGGCAACGAGGAGATCGAGCGGAAGATCCTCAACGCGACCCGCTGGAACGCCGCCGTGATGGTCTCGCGCGCCCAGCGCCCCGGGATCGGCGTCGGTGGTCACATCGCGACCTTCGCGTCCTCCGCCTCCCTCTACGACGTGGGCTTCAACCACTTCTTCCGCGGCAAGGACGAGGGCGACGGCGGCGACCAGATCTTCTTCCAGGGCCATGCCTCCCCGGGCATCTACGCCCGCGCGTTCATGCTCGACCGGCTCGACGAGCGGCAGCTGGACGCGTTCCGCCAGGAGAAGTCCAAGGCGCCCTACGGGCTGTCCAGCTACCCGCACCCGCGCCTGATGCCGGACTTCTGGGAGTTCCCGACCGTGTCCATGGGCCTCGGCCCGCTGGGCGCGATCTTCCAGGCGCGGATGAACCGGTACATGGAGGCGCGCGGGATCGCGGACACCTCCAAGTCGCACGTCTGGGCGTTCCTCGGCGACGGCGAGATGGACGAGCCGGAGTCGCTCGGCCAGCTCACGATCGCCGCCCGTGAGCACCTCGACAACCTGACCTTCGTGGTGAACTGCAACCTCCAGCGCCTCGACGGCCCGGTGCGCGGCAACGGCAAGGTCATCCAGGAGCTGGAGTCGGTCTTCCGGGGCGCCGGCTGGAACGTGATCAAGCTGGTGTGGGACCGCTCCTGGGACCCGCTGCTCGCGCAGGACCGCGACGGTGTGCTGGTCAACCGGATGAACACCACGCCGGACGGCCAGTACCAGACGTACGCCACGGAGACCGGCGCGTACATCCGCGACCACTTCTTCGGTGACGACCACCGGCTGCGCGCCATGGTCGAGAACATGACCGACGACCAGATCCTGCACCTGGGCCGCGGCGGTCACGACCACCGCAAGATCTACGCGGCGTACAAGGCGGCGTACGAGCACAAGGGCCAGCCGACGGTCATCCTGGCGAAGACGGTCAAGGGCTGGACCCTGGGCCCGAACTTCGAGGGCCGTAACGCCACGCACCAGATGAAGAAGCTGACGGTCGCCGACCTCAAGGGCTTCCGCGACCGGCTGCACCTGCCGATCTCCGACAAGGAGCTGGAGAGCGGGGCCCCGCCGTACTACCACCCCGGGCGGGACTCCGAGGAGATCCAGTACATGCACGACCGCCGCAAGGGGCTCGGCGGGTACGTCCCGACGCGTGTCGTGCGGTCGAAGCCTCTGCCGCTGCCCGAGGACAAGACATACGCGAGTGTGAAGAATGGCTCAGGTCAGCAGTCGATCGCCACGACCATGGCGTTCGTACGACTGCTGAAGGACCTCATGCGGGACAAGGAGATCGGCAAGCGGTTCGTGCTGATCGCACCCGACGAGTATCGCACCTTCGGCATGGACTCGTTCTTCCCGAGCGCGAAGATCTACAACCCGCTCGGCCAGCAGTACGAGGCGGTCGACCGCGATCTGCTGCTCGCGTACAAGGAGTCCCCGACCGGGCAGATGCTGCACGACGGCATCTCGGAGGCGGGCTGCACGGCGTCGCTGATCGCCGCCGGTTCGGCCTACGCCACGCACGGCGAGCCGCTCATCCCGGTCTACGTCTTCTACTCGATGTTCGGTTTCCAGCGCACCGGTGACCAGTTCTGGCAGATGTCCGACCAGCTGGCGCGCGGTTTCGTCCTGGGCGCGACCGCCGGCCGTACGACCCTGACCGGTGAGGGTCTGCAGCACGCGGACGGGCACTCGCAGCTGCTGGCGTCCACCAACCCGGGCTGTGTCGCGTACGACCCGGCGTTCGGGTACGAGATCGCGCACATCGTGAAGGACGGTCTGCGCCGGATGTACGGCCCGGACAGTGAGGACGTCTTCTACTACCTCACCGTCTACAACGAGCCCATCCAGCACCCGGCCGAGCCGGCGGACGTGGACGTCGAGGGCATCCTCAAGGGCATCCACCGCTACCGGGCCGGCGAGGCGGGCTCGATCCCCGCACAGATCATCGCCTCCGGTGTGGCGGTGCCGTGGGCGGTCGAGGCGCAGGAGATCCTCGCCGCCGACTGGAACGTCAAGGCGGACGTCTGGTCGGCGACCTCCTGGAACGAGCTGCGCCGCGAGGCGGTCGACGTGGAGCGGCACAACCTGCTGCACCCCGAGGAGGAGCAGCAGGTCCCGTACGTGACGAGGAAGCTGAGCGGCGCCGAGGGGCCGTTCGTGGCCGTCTCCGACTGGATGCGGTCGGTGCCGGACCAGATCTCGCGCTGGGTGCCGGGCACGTACCAGTCGCTGGGCGCGGACGGCTTCGGCTTCGCGGACACCCGGGGTGCGGCGCGGCGCTTCTTCCACATCGACGCGCAGTCGATCGTGGTCGCGGTGCTGACCGAGCTGGCGCGTGAGGGCAAGGTCGACCGCTCGGTGCTCAAGCAGGCCATCGACCGGTACCAGCTGCTCGACGTGGCGGCGGCGGACCCGGGGGCGGCCGGCGGCGACGCCTAGCATCCGGTCCCGGTGTCAAGGGGTGGTGAACCGGTGGGTTCACCACCCCTTCACGTTTCCTACGATGCCGCCATGAAGCAGCGATCGGTATCGGCTCAGCTCCGTTGGGAACGGCGTACGCAACGGCCGCTGTTCGGCCTGGCCCTGGTGTTCGCCGTCGCGTACGCCGTGCCGATCGTGCGGCCGGACGCGAGCGACGACGTGAAGTGGTGGTGCGACGCCGCCGAGTGGGTGGTGTGGGGCGCCTTCGCACTCGACTACGTCGTCCGGCTCCTGCTCGCCGAGCGGCGGTGGGAGTTCGTCCGGTCGCGGTGGCTGGACCTGGCGGCCGTGGTGCTGCCGATGATCCAGTCGCTGCGGCTGCTGCGGGTGGTGGCGACGCTGCTGCTGGTGGGGCAGCGGGCGCGGATGGCCTCGCAGATAAGGCTCACGACGTACGTCGGCGGGGCGGTCGTCGGGCTGCTGATGTTCGGCTCGCTGGCGGTGCTGTCCGTGGAGCGGGACGCGCCCGGCGGGAACATCGACACGCTGGACGACGCGGTGTGGTGGTCGTTCACGACGATGACGACCGTGGGGTACGGGGACCACGCGCCGACGACCGGGCTGGGTCGGGTGCTGGCGGTCGGGCTGATGCTGTCCGGGATCGCGCTGCTGGGTGTGGTGACCGCGAACATCGCGGCGTGGTTCATAGCGCGGTTCGAGAAGGACGACGCGGAGGAGCGGCGGCAGACGGCCGCGATAGCGGAACTGGCGGAGGAGGTTCGGTTGTTGCGGGCGGAGGTGGCGTCGTTGAAGTCCGTCGAAGGGGTGCCTGAACAGCGCCGATGACCGTAGGGGTGGGGTGCGTCGGCGAGTGCGGGTGCGTGGGGCTTCTCGCGCAGTTCCCCGCGCCCCTGAAAAGCACGGGCTTCGCCCCGTGCTTTTCAGGGGCGCGGGGGCCTGATGCTTTTAGGGGCGCGGGGAACTGCGCGAGAAGCCCCACCGGGCCGCACGCTCAGACGAGACCGGCCCCCGGCCCCGTCACACCCGCCAGCCAGATGATCGCCAGGATCGTGTCGATCGCACCCAGAACGACCGCGATGAGCGCAGGGACGGGGCGGGCGCCGGACCACGTGCGGTTCATGGCCAGCCAGCCGCAGAGGACCGCCACGGGTCCCAGGACGATGCCCAGGACGAAGAATCCGGCGATCGCGCAGATGACTCCGATGATCCCCAGCGTCGCGCGATCCGGCCCGCTCCGTGACCACGTCCGGCCACGTGAGCGAGGGTGCCTGCGCGAACTGTGTCCGAAACCCGCCATTGTCAACAACTCCCTGAACCTCGCGGTCAGTTCGAGTACGACATGGCGAGTACCCGTGCGGAGTGGTTGAAACCAGGGACGGTTGGCGGAGCCGTCTGTGCGCGCTGCCCCCCTCCGGCAGCGCGCCGCAGACCCCCGGGTCTCTCCGCGGTCGAACGACCATGCCGTGCGGAGGACTTGACCCACTGTGACCTGCGGCGCGCACCGGGTGGAAGCGATCTTCAGACTTGTCACCCTGATAGGCGAACGCGGGCGGAAACCCGCGCGTGAAGCAGTGGCGGAGCTGTTAGATGTGCGCCGCTCCGGCACCCGCCTCGGCGTTCGCGCCGCGCTTGGTCAGGAACGCCACGAGGACGGCGACCGCGGCCACCCCGGCGGCGACGAGGGACGCCAGGCTCATGCCGGAGATGAACGTGTCGTGCGCGACCGTGGTGATCTTCGCCGCGATCTCGGCCGGGGTGCCCTCGGCGACCGGCGCGGCGCCCTGCTGGACGGCCTGCTTGGCCTGGGCGAGCTGCGCCTCGTCGAGCGGCGGGAGCCCCGCGTCCTTCCAGTTGCCCGCGAAGTCGCTGTCCACCTTGGACGTCATCACGGCGCCCAGGACGGCCGTACCGAGGCTGCCGCCGATCTGCATCGCGGCCTGCTGGAGACCGCCGGCGACACCGGACAGCTCCAGGGGCGCGTTGCCGACGATGACCTCGGTGGCGCCGACCATCACCGGGGCGAGGCCCAGGCCCAGGAGGGCGAACCAGAGGGACATCACGGCGCTGCCGGTGTCGGTCTCCAGCGTCGACATGCCGTACATCGCGATCGCGGTGAGGGCCATGCCGCCGGCCAGCGGGATGCGCGGTCCGGCCTTGGTGATCAGCGCGCCGGCCAGCGGCGAGCCGACGATCATCATGCCGGTGAGCGGCAGCAGGTGCAGACCCGCGTCGATGGGGCTCATGCCGTGCACGTTCTGGAGGTAGAACGTCACGAAGAACAGGCCGCCCATGAAGGCGATGGCCATCAGGACCATCAGGACGACACCCGCCGACAGCGGTACGGAACGGAAGAGGGCCAGCGGAATGAGCGGCTCCTTCACCTTCGTCTCCCAGAGGGCGAAGAGGGCGAAGCCGACGACGGAGACGACCAGGAAGGTCCAGGTCTGGGCGTCGCCCCAGCCCCACTCCGGGGCCTTGATGAGCGCCCACACCAGGCAGAACATGGCTCCGGACAGCAGGACGATGCCGAGGACGTCGAAGGAGCGCGGCGCGTTCTCGGCGCGGTGGTCCAGCAGGATCCAGGCGCCCAGGGCCACGGCGAGGACGCCGACCGGGACGTTGATCCAGAACACCGACTGCCAGCTGACGTTCTCCACCAGGAAGCCGCCGAGGATCGGGCCGCCCGCGGTGGAGGCGCCGATGACCATGCCCCAGATGCCGATGGCCATGTTCAGCTTCTCGGCGGGGAACGTGGCCCGCAGGAGACCGAGCGCGGCCGGCATCAGCAGCGCGCCGAAGAGGCCCTGGAAGACACGGAAGGTCACCACGAAGGCGACCGAGTCCGACAGACCGATGGCCCCGGAGGCGGCGGCGAAGCCGACCACACCTATGAGGAAGGTCTGGCGGTGGCCGAAGCGGTCGCCCAGCTTGCCCGCGGTGATGAGGGTGACGGCGAGGGCGAGGAAGTACGCGTTGGTGATCCACTGGACATCGGCCCAGGTGGCACCCAGATCCTTGGCGATGGCCGGGTTGG
This sequence comes from Streptomyces sp. MB09-02B, assembly GCF_033794485.1. NCBI lineage: Bacteria > Bacillati > Actinomycetota > Actinomycetes > Kitasatosporales > Streptomycetaceae > Streptomyces > Streptomyces sp. MB09-02B. The sequence goes on along the minus strand of NZ_JARGEE010000040.1, from coordinate 23,190 downwards.
CGATCGCCACGATGGTGCCGTCGAGGGCGACCATCATGACGCCGACGGCCACGGTGAGGAGGGTGAACCAGGGATGGCCGCGCAGGCCCCGGCCCCGGTTCGTCGTCGGGTCCGACGGGACGCCTGGCGCCTTGTCCCCCGGTCCCGTCTTGTCGACAGTGGTCTGACTAGTCATGCGAGCGAGGCTAATGACAGCCACTGACAGTTGACAAACAAATTCACAAGTCGGTAACTGTCACGTCACTCGCCGCAGGGGCGGGTGGGAACGAGGGTTCATGGAGACTGCGGCGACGGCGGACGAGCGGCCCGGGCTGCGCGAGCGGAAGAAGCAGCGCACCCATGACGCGCTGATGCGGGCGGCTCTGGAACTGTTCACGACGCGGGGGTACGAGGCGACGACGGTCGACGACATCGCCGAGGCCGTCGACGTGTCGCAGCGCACCTTCTTCCGCTACTTCGCGGGCAAGGAGGAGGCCGCGCTCGCGGTCATGAGCCTCACCCACGAGCACTTCCTGGCGGCGGTGCGCGAACGGCCGGCGCACGAGGCCCCGCTGGAGGCGATGCGCAACGCCGTCCTGGAGGGCTGGGACGCCTTCGGCGAGGCCGTCGACCAGGTGGTTCCGCTCGACCTGCATCTGCGCGCGTACGGGATGGTCGAGTCGACGCCCGCGCTGCTGGCCGCGCATCTGCGCCGGGCGGACGAGGTGGGGCGGCAGATCGAGCGGATCATCGCCGAGCGCGAGGGGCTCGACGTGGAGACCGACCCCCGGCCGCGTGTCGCGGTGGCCGTGTTCGCCGGCGTCATGCGCGTGACCGAACGGCTGTGGGCGCAGGGGGGCGACCTCAGCATGGAGGCGATGCGCGAGCTGACCGCCGCGCACCTGGACGCCCTGCGCCCTTCGTTGGCCGAAAAGTGGCGCACTGACTGAAAAACGTCAGCAAAGGCATCATCGGGACCTTCTCTGCGCACCGTACGGAACGGGCGTGATCGAAACGTGATCCCCCTCACTTGGTTAACGCGAGACCCTTCCGTTCTCTTAGTGTGTCCTTTCAGTGACTTCCTTCGACTCCTCCCCGCAACTGAACGTCTGGCGCGCACTGCTGGCGCTGGCCGTGGTTTTCGTGATGCTGGCGACCACCGGCTGGACCGCGATCCGCAGCCACCGAGAGAAGTCGCCGCTCCAGGCGTCGCTCTCCGCGTGGCAGAGCGGGCACCTCGACGGCCGTGAACTGCCGGACGCCGAATCGCCCCCGCACCGCCTGGCGGCCTTCTTCGCCTCGCTCACCGCGCACCAGCGCACCGGGCTCGCCCACCGCTATCCGCTGGCCGTCGGCAATATGAACGGCGCGCCCGTCGAACTGCGCTACCGGGCCAACCGCATCGCGCTGAAGCAGCAGAGCCGGCACGAACGGGAACGCACGCACGACAAGCGGCTCTCCGAGACCGGCCGGCACGAGGCCGGCCGCCGGATGCACCGCTTCGACATGCTGGCCGTGAAGAAACGGCACATCCTCGCCTTCGACCCCGAGGGCAACGGCCGGGTCGCCGAGGTCTTCGGCGACCTCGACAAGGCCGAGCGCGTCTCGGTGGTCGTCCCCGGCGTCGACACCAATGTGATCAACTTCCAGCGCACCAGCCGCCGGTACTCCGCCCCCGTCGGCATGGCCGAGTCGCTCTACGACGCCGAGCGCGCGGCGAGCCACGGGACGCGTACGGCCGTCATCGCCTGGGCCGACTACACCGCGCCCGACGGCCTGGGCCTGGACTCGGCGACCGCGCTGCGCGCCGACCAGGGCTCGGTCCGGCTGAACGCGCTGGTGCGGAGCCTGCCCGGCGCCTCCACGGTCGCGCTGGTGTGCCACAGCTACGGCTCCGTGGTGTGCGGGGTCGCCGCGCGCTCGCTGCCGTCGCGGGTCACCGACATCGCGGTGGCGGGCAGCCCCGGCATGCGCGCCGATTCGGTCGGCCAGCTGCGGACGGCAGCCAGGGTGTGGGCCATGCGGGACGCCGACGACTGGGTCCAGGACGTGCCCTACCTGGAGGTCGGCGGGCTCGGCCACGGCACCGACCCGGTCTCCGCGGAGTTCGGGGCGCGCATCCTGTCGGCGGCCGACGCCCACGGGCACAGCGGCTATTTCGAGCCGGGCACCGAGAGCCTCCACAACTTCGCCGAGATCGGCATCGGCGCGTACGAATCGGTGCGATGCGCGCCGGAGAACGACGCGTGCCTGACAGGTCTGTCCGACAGCGTTGCGGCCTGACGCGCGTAGAGGGGGGTAAAAGTGCGGTTCGCCTCGGTCGGGACTTCCCCGCGTCGCCCGCATACGATGAGCCGCATGGGTGACGTACTGGCCGGATTTCATGCCGCCTGGGAGTTCGAGTCCGACTCCGTGCTCATCCGCTTCGAACGGGGGATTCGCACACCGAAGCTGTTCGCCGCGCTCGGCGAGCGCCGAATTCCCCTGGAAGCGATCGCGGACGTGACGCTGACACCGGGGAAGCGGGGCACCGTCGTACTGCGTGCCGTACCGCGACCGGGCGCCGATCCGCTGATGGAGGCGGCGGCGGACCAGCTCAAGGAGGGCTCCGACCCGTACCGGCTGGTGCTGCCGGCCGAGCGGGAGACGCTCGCGGAGTACTACGCCGACGAACTGCGGGCCCGACTGACCGGCTCGGATCCCGTCGACCGCTTCCTGGTGGCGGCTCCGGAGGTGCCGCTGCAGTTCAAGGCGTACGACGGCAAGGCGTCGTTCGACGGGCGGTCGGTGTCGTTCCGGTGGTTCTGGACGGGGGCGTCGTCGACGAAGTGGAAGGCCGGGGACCAGAGTTTTCCGGTGGGTGCGCTCGGTGGGGTCGAGTGGCGGTCACCGGAGCTGTTCGAGGGGTATCTGCGGTTGCTGCGCCGCGACGCGTCCGGGGAGCGGCCGGCTCAGCCGGACCATGATCCGGCCGCGGTCGTGTTCGGGCTCGGGTACGGGCCGGTGCACGAGTCGTTGCCGTTCGCTGCCGCGGTCCTCGCCGCGGTGCGCTCCGCAGGGGGTGCGGGCGCCGGGGTGGCACCCGCCGACGCCGGGGCCCGGCGGGATCCGGCCGACATCGCCGACCGGATCCGGCACCTCGGGGAGTTGCACGAGGCGGGGCTGGTCACTGATGAGGAGTTCAGTGTGAAGAAGGCGGAGTTGTTGGCTGAGCTTTGACTTGCTCCTCGGGCTGAAGCCCGAGGATTCTGGCCTTCCGTTCCGTTGCCGTGCCGCTACGCGGCACGGTTTCCGGTCGGGAATCCGTGGCTTCCTGTTTCTTCGCGCCGTGCCAGAACGAGTTCTGGTCCTACCGGCACTCCGCAGGCAGATGCCGCCAGTCCGGCGGCCGTCTTCACGTTGATCGCGGCATTGACGTCCCGGTCGTGGACCGCGCCGCATGCGGCACACGTCCACTCCCGCACGTTCAGGGGCTTGGGCCCGTCCACCGCGCCGCAGGTGGAGCAGGTCTGGGAGGTCGGCTCGAACCGGCCGATCGTGACCAGGGTGCGTCCGTACCGCTGCGCCTTGTACTTCAGCATGCCGATGAACGAGGACCATCCGGCGTCGTGCACGGACTTGGCCAGCCTGGTGCGTGCCAGTCCCACCACCGACAGGTCCTCCACGGCGATCCCTTGGTTCTCGGAGATCAGCCTGGTGGAGAGCTGGTGGTGGAACTCCCGGCGAGCGTCGGCGACCTCGGCATGGGCACGGGCGACCTTGAGGCGGGCCTTGGCCCGGTTCCTGGACCCCTTCTGCTTGCGGGCCAGCTCCCGCTGCGCCTTCTTCAGCTTCTTCTCCGCCCGGCGCAGAAACCTGGGGGAGTCGATCTTCGTGCCGTCGGACAGGACGACGAAATGGGTCAGCCCCAGGTCGATGCCGATGGTCCGGTCGGACTCGGGCATCCGGGCGGCGTCGGCGGCGGGGTCGGTGTCGATGACGAAGGACGCGAAATACCGGCCGGCCGCGTCCATCACGACGGTGACCGAGGTGGGGGTGGCGGGCAGGGTGCGGGACCACTTCACCCTCACCGCCCCAATCTTCGGCAGGTTCAGCCGTCCGCTGCCAGTGATGCTCCAGCGAGCATTGGCGGTGAACCGGACCGACTGCCGGGCGTCCCTGCGGGACTTGAACCGGGGCGCGCCCAGTTTCGGGCCCTTCCGGGTGCCCTTGAGAGAGGCGAAGAATTTGCGGTAGGCGGTCTCGGCATCCCTCAGGGACTACTGCAGGACAACCGCGGAGACCTCGCCCAGCCAGGACCGCTCCCCTGTCCGCTTCGCCTCGGTGATCAGCTTCCGGGACAACTGACCGGCCGTCGGGAACGGCTGCCCGGCCTTACGAGCGTCCTCCCGGGCGCGCACCGCGTCGTTGAACACGACGCGGGCGCACCCGAACGCCCTGGCCAGCGCGGTGCGCTGACCGGCATCCGGGTACAGACGGAAGCTGTACCGGAGCTGCATGACGATCACATTAGGAAGATCGCACACGCGTCACCAGAGAGAACGTGCGAACGAATCATCACCCTGACTCTCCCGCCCCGCCCTCAACGCAGCATCCGGCTCCGCCGGAACAATGCCGCGACGCTCCGCGTCGCCGTCATCAGATTCGCTTCACCCCCGGCCTGAAGGCCGGAGCACTGCGAATGAATCCCGGTAGCCATGCGCCGTTCGTGGAGAGCGCCGTGGAGCAGTAACGGTGCGTCGTGGCTGATCGCGCCCACGCGGCGGAGCCGCAAATCGACACAGCCCCGCGCCCCTGAGCGCACTGCGGTACCCCCGCCCGAGAAGTCGGCCCTACTCCCTGCCCGCCGATGTGAAGCGCATGTCCGCGTAGCGGTCTCCCGCGACCTTGGCCGCTATCGGCTCCAGGAGGGTCATGTCCTCCTCGCCCAGGACGATGCCCGTCGCCGCCACGTTCTCCTCCACCCTCCCCGGCTTGCGGGTGCCCGGGATCGGGATGACCGGGAGGCCGTGCATCGCCGACTGCTGGTGGACCCAGGCCAGGGCTGTCTGGCCGAGGGTGGCGTCGTGGGCGGCGGCGACCTCGCGGATCGGGGTCAGGAGGGCCGCGTTGGCCGCGGCGTTGTCGCCGGTGAAGCGGGGCTGCTGGCGGCGGAAGTCGTCGGTGGTGAGGTCCTCCGCCTTGGCGAAGGAACCGGTGAGGAAGCCCCGGCCGAGCGGGGAGTAGGCGACGAGGGCGACGCCGAGCTCGCGGGCCGTGGGGACCACGTTCGCCTCGATGTCCCGGCTGAAGAGCGACCACTCGGACTGGAGGGCGGCGATCGGGTGCACGGTGTGGGCGGTGCGCAGCTCGGCGGCCGTAACCTCGCTCAGGCCCAGCTGCTTGACCTTGCCCTCGCGCACCAGGTCTGCCATGACGCCGACGGTCTCCTCGATGGGCACGCTCTCGTCGCGCCGGTGCATGTAGTAGAGGTCGATCACGTCGACGCCGAGCCGGCGCAGGCTGCCCTCGACGGACTCCCGGATGTGGGCGGCGTCGTTGCGGATGATCCGTTTCGTCGGGTCGTCGGGGTCGATCGCCAGGCCGAACTTGGTGGCGACGACGACCTCGTCACGGTGTGCCCTGAAGAAGGGGGAGAGGAACCTCTCGTTCTCCCCGGCGCCGTACGCGTGAGCCGTGTCGTACAGCGTGACGCCCAGTTCCAGCGCCCGCTCCAGGGTGGCCCTGGACTCCGCCGCGTCCGAGGGGCCGTACGCGAAGCTCATGCCCATGCAGCCGAGGCCCTGTACGCCGACCTCGGGGCCGTGGGCGCCCAGCCGCGCCGTCGCGATCGTGCCGTTCGTCGTGCCGTCCGTCATGAGGCCCTCTCCGACGCCAGGGCCCGCCCGGCGTCAGCGTAGAAATTGATCTTGCGATCGAGCACGTTCAGGGTGTCCTGGAGCTCGGCGATCCGGGACAGGACGTCGTCCCGGGTCGACTTGAGCAGGTCGAAGCGCTCGGTGTAGGTGTGGTCGCCCTCGCGCACCAGCTCCGCGTAGCGGACCATGTCGGCGACCGGCATACCGGTGAGCCGGAGCTTGCCCACGAGGTCGAGCCAGTCGAGGTCGCGGTTGCGGTAGCGGCGCTGGCCGGTGTGGGAGCGGTCGATGTGCGGCATCAGCCCGATCCGCTCGTACCAGCGCAGGGTGTGCGCCGTCAGCCCGGTGAGGTCCACGACCTCGCTGATCGTGTATCTGTCCTGCCCGTCCGGCCGACGCGGCTTCAGCGGCGGACCGGCGCAACTGTCGGTACCGGCAGCACCGTCGGCACTCTCGACCCTCGTCGTACTCGTGGTCTCCATCACCGTCATGACCCCCACGCTAAAACCCTGGAGTGGGCTCGAAGCAAGCGAATCCGGTGAGAAAACACGAGGACATGACGTTGACGCGCTGGCTAGCGTGCGGACATGAGTCTCGTACGACGTGCCACGGCCGAGGACGCGGCGGAAGTACTCCGGCTGCGCCAGGTGATGCTCGACTCGATGGCTCCCCGGGGAGCGGGCGGTCCGACCGACTGGCACACCGAGTCCCTGCCGCTCCTGCGCCGCCGACTCGACGGTCCCGACGGGGAGTTCGCGGCCTTCGTCGTCGACCACCCGGAGCGCCCGGACGCACTGGCGGCGCTCGTGGTGGGGACGGTCGACTACCGGATCGGGAAGCCCGGCAACCCGCGTGGCGCGGTCGGTCATGTCTTCAGCGTGGCCACCGACCCGGACTGCCGGCGCCGGGGGTACGCCCGCGCCTGCATGGAGGTCCTCGTCGAGTGGTTCCGCGAGGTCGGCGCCGGACACGTCCATCTGACCGCCTCCACCGAGGCCGAGCCGCTGTACGCGTCGATGGGCTTCCGGCGCAGGCCCGACCCCTTGATGCAGCTGAACCTCTGAGCCGCTTAGGCTCGTGCCCATGTCTGTGCAGAGCCTCGCCCTGATCGAGAACTGGCCGGTTCCCACCGCCGCCGCCGCAGTCGTACGGGCGGACGGCACCGTCCTCGGGACCCACGGCCCGCTCGGGCACCCCTTCCCGCTGGCCTCGGTCACCAAGCCGCTCGCCGCGTACGCCGTGCTGGTCGCGTACGAGGAGGGGGCGATCGAGCTGGACGAGGCGGCGGGGCCCGCGGGGTCGACCGTGCGGCATCTGCTGGCGCACACCTCCGGGCTGGCCTTCGACGAGCACCGGGTGACGGCCCCACCCGGGGAGCGGCGGCTGTACTCCAACGCCGGGTTCGAGGTGCTCGGGGACCATGTGGCCAAGGCGACGGACATCCCGTTCTCGGAGTACGCGCGGCAGGCGGTGCTGGAACCGCTGGGCATGACGTCCACCTCGCTCGACGGCTCCCCGGCGAAGGACGGCGTCTCGACCGTCGAGGACCTGGTGCGGTTCGCCGCCGAGGTGCAGGCGCCCCGGCTGCTGGACCCCCGGACGGTCGCGGCGGCGATGACCGTGCAGTACCCGGGCACCAAGGGCGTCCTGCCGGGCTACGGGCACCAGAACCCCAACGACTGGGGGCTCGGCTTCGAGATCCGGGACTCCAAGTCGCCGCACTGGACGGGTACGTCGTCGTCGCCGGGGACCTTCGGGCACTTCGGCCAGTCGGGGACGTTCCTGTGGATCGACCCCGTCGCCGGGCTGGCGTGTGTCGCGTTGACGGACCGGGCGTTCGGGCCATGGGCGGTCGAGGCCTGGACTCCGTTCACGGACGCTGTGCTCGCCGAGGTCGGGAAGGGTGTCTGATTCGTGAAGGAAGCGACAACTCTTCGACGGAGAGGGCGGGTGACCGGCCGGGGCGGCCACAGGCACCGGTCTGTCCGCTAATCTCCCCCGTGCACAACAACCGCACAGCTTTCGGGGGAGATCATGAGCGAGGTTCGCGCGGGCGGGCAGTTCCGGCCGTTGGAGGCCGGTGACCCGACGACCGTGGCGAGCTACCGGCTCGCGGCGCGGCTCGGCTCGGGCGGCATGGGCACGGTGTACCTGTCGTACACGCCGGGCGGCCATCCGATCGCGCTGAAGACGATCCGGCCCGAGCTGAGCGAGGACCCCGAGTTCCGCCGCCGGTTCCAGCAGGAGGTGCGGGCCGCTCAGCGCGTGCAGGGCCTCTACACCGCGCCCGTCCTGGACCACGACACCGAGGGCGCGCAGCCCTGGCTGGCCACCGCCTACGTGCCCGGCCCCTCGCTGCACGCGGCGGTCGCCGAGCACGGCGCGCTGCCGCTGAACTCGGTCCTGCTGCTGCTCGCCGGGGTCGCGGAGGCGCTCTCGGTCATCCACGGCGCGGGCATCGTGCACCGCGACCTGAAGCCCTCCAACGTGCTGCTCGCCGCCGACGGGCCCCGGGTCATCGACTTCGGCATCGCGCGCGCCGCCGACGCCACCGCCCTGACCGGCACCGGCGTCTCCATCGGCACCCCGGCCTTCATGTCGCCCGAGCAGGCGGCCGGGAAGCCGGTCACCCCCGCGTCGGACGTGTTCGCCCTCGGCCAGGTCGCCGCGTTCGCCGCGCGCGGGTCCGGTGCGTACGGCGACGGCCCCTCGCACGCCGTGCTGTACCGGATCGTCCACGAGGAGCCCGACCTCGGCGGTCTCGCCGACGAACTCCGGTTCATCGAGCGCTGTCTGGCCAAGGACCCGGCCGAACGCCCCTCCCCCGCCGAGGTCGTCGCGCTCTGCCAGGAGGCGTCGCCCACCCCGCTCGTGCAGTCGGGCTCGTGGCTGCCGGAGGCGATCGGCGCCGACATCACCCGGCGGGTCTCGGCGTCGGCCGAGCTGCTCGCGCAGCGGAACAAGGCGGCCGAGGCCGCGACCCCGGCGACCCAGACCCCGCCGCCCACCGCCCCGGTCACCCAGCTGGGTTCGCCACCCGTGGACCACGGGGCACAGACCATGCACGCGGCGCCCACCATGCACTCCGGTCCGACGACGCCGCCCCCGCCGGGACCGGTGGGCCCGCCGTCGGCGCCGTACGCTCCGCAGCCGGGGCCCTCGGGCCCGCACACCGTGCCGACCGGGCAGCACGCACCGTACCCGCAGCCGGGGGGCTGGCAGCAGCCGTATCCGCCGGGGCACGGCCACCCGCAGGGGCCTCCTCGTCCGCTGCCCGTTCCGCCGCCCCGCAGCAACGTCGGCAAGTGGATCGGGCTCGGTGTCGCGGCGGTGTTCGGGCTGGGCCTTCTCGGCAGCTGTGCGTCGCTCGTGAAGGGGCTCACGGACTCGTCGAGCGGCTCGTCGAGCGAGTCCTCCGGCGGATCGTCCGGCGGCTCCTCGACAGGCTCCGGCGGCGGCTCCGCGGCCGAGCCGAAGACGGATCCGAAGCCGGTCACGTTCAAGGGCGTCAACATCCCCGCCGACTACTACGTGCGCTTCACGGACTCGCCGCCCCAGCCGGACGGCTCCGGCGACGCGCCCTACAAGGACGACGCCGACCTCTACTACACGACGGACATGATCACCGGTAAGCACGTGGGCAGCAGCAGCGACAAGGTCGTCCTGCTGAACAACTCGCAGAACGGCTCCCTGCAGACCTGCCGCAGCGAGACCCGGTACGCGGAGGAGGTGACGCTCGGCCAGCTCTCCCAGGGCTCCCAGCTGTGCGTGCGCACCAATACCGGACACATCGGGCTGGTCACCTTCCAGGGCACGGCCCCCAGCGGCGACCCCAGCGACTACGTCTCCGTGGACATCACGGTGTGGCGCAACGCCGAGGAGCCGATCGCCGACTGACGGGCCCTCAGCCGCCGAGCTCCCACACCAGCACCTCGGCGGGGCCCGCTACGGCGACCAGCTCCAGCCCCTTCTCGTCCTCGACCCGCACCGAGTCCCCGGGCTCCAGCTCGTGCTGCCCCAGCCGCACCGCGCCCCGGACGACGTGCACGTACGCCCGCGCCGCGTCCGGCACCGCCGTCCTCTCCCCCGCCGTGCCGAGCCGCCGCACGTGCAGCATGGCGCCGGCCTCGGGTACGGCGTACGGGGTGGAGTCGGCGATGCCGCGCACGATCTCGTACGCCGGGTCGCCGCCCGGGTCCAGCGGGGCCAGCCACATCTGCACGAAGGTCAGCGGCGCGGAGCCGTCGTTGCGCTCGACGTGCCGTACGCCACCCGCCGAGCTCAGCCGCTGGACGTCGCCGGGGCGGACGACCGTCTCGTGGCCCGTGGTGTCGCGGTGCGTCAGCTCGCCCTCGACGACCCAGGTGACGATCTCGGTGTGGCTGTGCGGATGCTCGTCGAACCCGGCTCCGGGCGCGAGCCGCTCCTCGTTGCAGGCGATCACCGCGCCGAACCGCAGGTTGTCCGGGTCGTAGTGCGACCCGAAGGAGAAGGCGTGCTGCGAGGCGATCCCGGCCTCCGGGTCCCCACCGGGGTAGCGCGCGGAGGCGCGCCGTAGGTCCATCACGTACTCCACGGTAGCGACCCGCGCCGCATGCGAGTGTCCTGATGAGGCAGTCTTGTCCCGTGCCCGAACCCGAAACCAGCAAATCCGCAACCGCGCCGTACGTCCATCCGCACTCCGCGACGCTGCGGCGGTTGGAGAAGTCGTCCGGAAGCCTCGCCGCGCAGGCCATCGCGCGGATGGACGAGACGCTGCCCTGGTACCGGGCGATGCCGCCGGAGAACCGGTCGTGGATCGGGCTGGTCGCCCAGGCCGGTATCGCCGCCTTCACCGAGTGGTTCCGGCATCCGGACGCCCCGCAGGCCATCTCGACGGACGTGTTCGGGACCGCGCCGCGTGAACTGACCCGGGCGATCACGCTCCGGCAGACCGTGGAGATGGTGCGCACGACCATCGAGGTCATGGAGTCCGCCATCGACGAGGTCGCCGCCCCCGGCGACGAGAGCGTGCTTCGCGAGGCCCTGCTCGTCTACGCGCGGGAGATCGCCTTCGCCACCGCGCAGGTGTACGCGCAGGCCGCCGAGGCACGGGGTGCCTGGGACGCCCGGCTGGAGTCCCTCGTGGTGAACGCGGTGCTCAGCGGCGAGGCCGACGAGGGCGCCGTCAGCAGGGCCGCCGCCCTCGGCTGGAACTCCCCCGACCATGTCTGTGTGGTCCTCGGCACCGCCCCGGACGGCGACAGCGAGCTGACCGTGGAGGCGATCCGGCGTGCGGCCCGGCACGCCAAGCTGCAGGTGCTCACCGGGGTGCTGGGCGACCGCCTCGTGGTGATCGCCGGCGGGAACGACGACCCGTTGCAGGTGGCGAAGTCGCTGATCGGGCCGTACGCGGCGGGGCCGGTGGTGGCCGGGCCGATCGTGCCCGACCTGCTGGCCGCGACCCGGTCCGCGCAGGCCGCCGCCGCCGGACTCAAGGCGTGTTCGGCGTGGCAGGACGCGCCGCGCCCCGTTCTGGCGGACGATCTGCTTCCGGAGCGCGCGATCGCCGGCGATCCCAGTGCGCGCGAGCAACTGGTGGAGGAGATCTACAGACCGCTGGAGGAGGCCGGCTCCGCTCTCCTGGAGACGCTCAGCGTCTATCTCGAACAAGCCTCGAGCCTCGAGGGCGCGGCCCGGATGCTGTTCGTCCATCCCAACACCGTGCGCTACCGGCTTCGACGTGTGACTGACGTCACCGGCTGGTCGCCCTCCGATGTACGCTCGGCCTTCACCTTGAGGATCGCGCTGATCCTGGGGCGTCTGGTGGATGGGGATCCCCAGCTCTAGGGTTTTGTCGGAGGGCTACAAAACCCCCTCGTGTTCTTCGTCCCTGTCCCCACGGGCGGCCTGAGCCGTCCCCAAGAGAGAGTGTGAGAGTGCTCGTACTCGTCGCTCCCGGCCAGGGCGCCCAGACGCCCGGCTTCCTGACTCCTTGGCTCGACCTCCCCGGTGCCGCCGACCGCCTCGGCGCGTGGTCGGACGCCATCGGGCTGGACCTCGCCCACTACGGCACCGAGGCCGACGCCGACGCGATCCGCGACACCGCCGTGGCCCAGCCGCTGCTCGTGGCGGCCGGACTGCTGTCCGCCGCCGCCCTCGGAGACGTGAGCCCCGGCGCCGTGGCCGGCCACAGCGTCGGCGAGATCACCGCCGCCGCGTTCGCCGGTGTCCTCGACGACACGGCCGCGCTGACCCTCGTCCGCAAGCGGGGTCTGGCCATGGCCGAGGCCGCCGCGATCACCGAGACCGGCATGTCCGCGCTGCTCGGCGGCGACCCCGAGGTGACGATCCCGCACCTGGAGAAGCTGGGGCTGACCCCGGCCAACGTGAACGGCGCGGGCCAGATCGTCGCCGCCGGCACCCTGGAGCAGCTGGCCGCCCTGGAGGCGGACAAGCCCGAGGGCGTCCGGCGCGTGGTCGCCCTCAAGGTCGCGGGCGCCTTCCACACGCACCACATGGCCCCCGCCGTGGACAGCCTCGCCAAGGCCGCCGAGGAACTCGCCCCCGGGGACCCGAAGCTCACCTACGTATCGAACAAGGACGGGCAGGCCGTCGCCACCGGCGCCGAGGTGCTCTCCCGTCTCGTCGGTCAGGTCGCCAACCCGGTCCGCTGGGACCTGTGCATGGAGACCTTCAAGGAGCTGGGTGTGACCGCGCTCGTCGAGGTGTGCCCCGGCGGCACGCTCACCGGTCTCGCCAAGCGCGCGCTGCCGGGCGTGGCGACGGTGGCGCTGAAGACACCGGACGACCTCGACGCCGCTCGCGCGCTCATCGCCGAGCACCAGAACTAGGAGCCCTGGAGCTATGTCGAAGATCAGGCCTAGCAAGGGCGCCCCGTACGCGCGCATCCTCGGCGTGGGCGGCTACCGCCCGGTCCGGGTGGTGCCCAACGACGTGATCCTGGAGAAGATCGACTCGTCCGACGAGTGGATCCGCTCCCGCTCCGGCATCGAGACCCGGCACTGGGCGAACGACGAGGAGACCGTCGCCGCCATGTCGATCGAGGCGTCCGGCAAGGCGATCGCCGACGCCGGGATCTCCGCCGAGCAGATCGGCGCGGTCGTCGTCTCGACCGTCTCGCACTTCAGCCAGACCCCGGCCGTCGCCACCGAGATCGCCGACAAGCTGGGCACGGCCAAGGCCGCCGCCTTCGACATCTCGGCCGGCTGCGCGGGCTTCGGCTACGGCCTGACCCTCGCCAAGGGCATGGTCGTCGAGGGCTCGGCCGAGTACGTCCTCGTCATCGGCGTCGAGCGGCTGTCCGACCTCACCGACCTGGAGGACCGGGCCACGGCCTTCCTCTTCGGCGACGGCGCCGGCGCGGTCGTCGTCGGCCCCTCCCAGGAGCCGCACATCGGCCCGACGGTGTGGGGTTCCGAGGGCGACAAGGCCGGCACGATCAAGCAGACGGTGCCGTGGAACGAGTTCCGGATCGGTGACGTCGACACGCTTCCGCTGGACAGCGAGGGCAACGTCAAGTTCCCAGCGATCACGCAGGAGGGCCAGGCGGTGTTCCGCTGGGCCGTGTTCGAGATGGCGAAGGTCGCTCAGCAGGCGCTGGACGCGGCCGGGATCAGCTCCGACGACCTGGACGTCTTCATTCCGCACCAGGCCAACGAGCGGATCATCGACTCGATGGTGAAGACACTCAAGCTGCCGGAGCACGTCACGGTCGCGCGTGACGTGCGCACCACCGGCAACACCTCGGCCGCCTCGATCCCGCTCGCGATGGAGCGGCTCCTGGCGACCGGCGAGGCGAAGAGCGGCGACACCGCGCTCGTCATCGGCTTCGGGGCGGGTCTCGTGTACGCCGCGACGGTCGTTACCCTCCCCTAGGCACCCGCTCCGGATCTTGCGGTCCGGCGCGGGAAACGCACAACCTGCCGCTGACGCGGCGGGCGCCCCACCCTCTCGAAACCGTCTGAAAACTACGAAGGAGCGCCTGACATGGCCGCCACCCAGGAAGAGATCGTCGCCGGTCTCGCCGACATCGTGAACGAGATCGCCGGCATCCCGGTCGAGGACGTCCAGTTGGACAAGTCCTTCACCGACGACCTGGACGTCGACTCGCTGTCCATGGTCGAGGTCGTCGTCGCCGCCGAAGAGCGCTTCGACGTCAAGATCCCGGACGACGACGTCAAGAACCTCAAGACGGTCGGCGACGCGACCGACTACATCCTCAAGCACCAGGGCTGATCCGGCGGATCGGGTCCGGCCCGATCCCCCGCGGAGCAGTCCGTTTGCCCCGCCACCCGGCGGTGGCGCCGCTGAATCCTCGTAACCGTTGGAGAACATTCCCGTGAGCTCGACCAATCGCACCGTGGTCGTCACCGGTATCGGCGCAACCACACCGCTGGGTGGCGACGCGACTTCCACCTGGGAGGGGCTGGTCGCCGGCAAGTCCGGTGTCGGTCCCCTGGAGCAGGAGTGGGCCGCCGACCAGGCGGTCCGTATCGCCGCGCAGATCGCCGTGGAACCGTCCGAGGTCATTCCCCGGCCGCAGGCCCGCCGGCTGGACCGCTCGGCGCAGTTCGCGCTGATCGCGGCCAAGGAGGCGTGGACCGACGCCGGTTACACGGAGACCTCGGCCGACGAGGGCACCGTCGACGCGGACCGCGTCGGCGCGGTCATCGCCTCCGGTATCGGCGGTGTGACGACCCTGCTCGACCAGTACGACGTGCTGAAGGAGAAGGGCGTACGCCGCGTCTCCCCGCACACCGTGCCGATGCTGATGCCCAACGGCCCGTCCGCCAACGTCGGTCTGTACGTCGGCGCGCGCGCCGGTGTGCACACCCCGGTCTCCGCCTGTGCGTCGGGCGCCGAGGCCATCGGCTACGCCATCGAGATGATCCGCACCGGCCGCGCCGACGTCGTGATCGCCGGTGGCACCGAGGCCGCCATCCACCCGCTGCCGATCGCCGCGTTCGGCAACATGATGGCGATGTCCAAGAACAACGAGGACCCGCAGGGCGCCTCCCGTCCGTACGACACCGGCCGTGACGGCTTCGTCCTCGGCGAGGGTGCCGGCGTCGTCGTCCTGGAGTCGGCGGAGCACGCGGCGGCCCGGGGTGCCCGGGTCTACGCCGAGGCCGTGGGCCAGGGCATCTCCGCCGACGGCCACGACATCGTGCAGCCGGAGCCGGAGGGGCGTGGGATCGCCCACGCCCTGCAGAACCTGCTGGACCGCACCGACCTGGACCCGGCGGAGATCGTGCACGTCAACGCGCACGGGACGTCGACGCCGGCCGGTGACATCGCGGAGCTGAAGGCGCTGCGGAAGGTGTTCGGCGACGACACCGACCACTTCGCGGTGTCGGCGACGAAGTCGATGACCGGGCATCTGCTCGGTGGGGCCGGTGGGGTGGAGACGGTGGCGACGGTGCTCGCGCTGTACCACCGGGTGGCTCCGCCGACGATCAATGTGAACGACCTGGACCCCGAGGCCGAGGCCAACGCGGACATCGTGCGCGGGGAGGCCCGCAAGCTGCCCGTCGAGGGTCGTATCGCCGCGCTCAACGACTCGTTCGGGTTCGGTGGGCACAACGTGGTGCTGGCGTTCCGGACGGTGTGATCTCCGCTGCCGTGAACGGTGAGTGGCCCGCACCCCGGGTTGGGGGGCGGGCCACTCGCCGTTGTGTGGTGCGTTGTCGGCCGGGTGCGGGGTACGTGGGGCTTCTCGCGCCCACGCGGCGAGCCGCACATGTCACAGCCCCGCGCCCCTGAAAGGCCGGGGGCGCCGCCTCGTTTTCAGACCACCTGGTGGAGCCAGCGGACCGGGGCGCCCTCTCCCGCGTAGCGGAAGGGTTCCAGTTCGTCGTCCCAGGGCTTGCCCAGGAGCTTCGCGAGGTCGGCCTCCAGGTCGGTCTCGCCCCGTTGGCTGCGGAGCAGGGCGGCGCGGAGGCGGTCCTCGGGGATGAGGATGTCGCCGTGGATGCCCGTGACGGCGTGGAAGATGCCCAGTTCGGGGGTGCAGCTGTAGCGCTCGCCCTCGGCGGTGGCGCAGGGCTCGGCGGTGACCTCGAAGCGCAGGAGGTGCCAGCCGCGCAGGGCGGACGCCAGCTTGGAGGCGGTGCCGGTCTGGCCCTTCCAGGAGAACTCGGAGCGCCAGGTGCCCGGGGCGGCCGGCTGCCGGATCCAGTCGAGGTTCACGCGGGTCCCGAGGACACCGGCGACGGCCCACTCGACGTGCGGGCACAGCGCACGCGGCGCGGAGTGCACGTACAGGACTCCACGTGTCGTCACCGGGGCCTCCACAGAACAG
This sequence comes from Streptomyces sp. MB09-02B, assembly GCF_033794485.1. NCBI lineage: Bacteria > Bacillati > Actinomycetota > Actinomycetes > Kitasatosporales > Streptomycetaceae > Streptomyces > Streptomyces sp. MB09-02B. The sequence goes on along the minus strand of NZ_JARGEE010000040.1, from coordinate 7,050 downwards.
GGCATCTTGTCGTTTTGACGGAACGGCAGTGGCAGGGCGGCCACGTGGCGAGGCTACCGTGCGGCGGGGCAAGGAGTGTGACGTACCGTCGGAGCCGACGCCAGGACGCGGCGCTGTTTCACCCGGGGGGACGCGTGTGCGGTACGGAACAGTTGCACCCTTCGCCACACCTTTCACAGCACCCTTCACCGCAGCGTTCTCGTCGGTCTTCCGTGTCGGGAACTCCCGCGCGTTGTCATGGGTGGGAACTTGCACGTGTAGGACCGACCGAGGGGACCAGGGAATGCGGAAGCGACGCCACCGTTCGAGGACGGTGTGGGGCGCGGTCTCGGCGGCGGTCCTGCTGGCCGTGACCGGGTGCGACGCGACCGGTGGCGACTCCCCCGGCCCCGAGGGGACGGGGCCGCGCGCCGCCGCGTCGCCCACGCCCACACCCGCCTGGGACAGCACCCCCGAGTCGCTGGTCGCGGTGGGTGACTCCATCACCCGGGGCTTCGACGCGTGCAAGGTCCTCTCCGACTGCCCCGAGGTGTCCTGGGCGACCGGCAGCGACGCCTCGGTCGACAGTCTCGCCGTACGGCTGCTGGGCCGCTCCGGCGCGCTGGAGCGGAGCTGGAACTACGCGGCCACGGGGGCCAGGATGGCCGACCTGCCGAACCAGATGGCGCGGGCTGTGACCCGTGAGCCCGAGTTGGTCACGGTGATGGTCGGGGCGAACGACGCGTGCCGCGCGACCGTCGCCGCCATGACGCCCGTCGCCGACTTCCGGGCGGACTTCGAGGACTCGATGGCGACGCTGCGGGACGCCCTGCCCAAGGCGCAGGTGTTCGTGGCGAGCGTGCCGGATCTGAAGCGGCTGTGGTCCGAGGGCCGTACCAGCCCGGTCGGCAAGCAGGTGTGGAAGCTGGGCATCTGTCCGTCCATGCTGGCCGACCCGGATGCCCTCACCACGGCGGCCGGGGAGCGGCGTGACGCCGTCCAGGACCGGGTGGAGGCGTACAACGACGTGCTGCGCGAGGTCTGCGAGAAGGACCGCCACTGCCGGTACGACGGGGACGCCGTCTTCGACTACCGCTTCGGGCAGGCCCAGCTCAGCCAGTGGGACTGGTTCCACCCGAGCGTGGACGGGCAGGCGCGGCTGGCGGAGATCGCTTACCGGGTCGTCAGCGCCAAGGAGTCGTGACCTAGGGTTTCGCGCATGAGCGAACCTTTCGGCACACTTCCCGACGGCACGGCTGTGCACCGATGGACGCTGGAGCGCGGCGGCACACGGGTGCGGGTCCTGACGTACGGCGGGATCGTGCAGTCCGTGGAGCTTCCCGACCGGGACGGGCGGACGGCCGACGTGGTGCTGGGGTTCGCCGACCTCGACGGGTACCTGCGCCATCAAGGGCCGTTCTTCGGGGCGCTCATCGGCCGGTACGCCAACCGGATCGCCGGCGGGCGCTTCACCCTCGACGGGCGGACGTACGAGCTGGTGCGCAACAACCCGCCGAACTCGTTGCACGGCGGTCCGCTCGGGTTCGACAAGCGGGTGTGGGCGGCGGAGGCCGTCGCGGCCGGTGCCGGGGTGCGGCTGTCGCGGGTGAGTCCGGACGGGGAGGAGGGGTTCCCCGGGCGGCTGGAGGTCTCCGCCACGTACACGCTGGAGGAGGACGGGGGCGCGCTGCGGATCGCGTACGAGGCGGTGACGGACGCGCCGACCGTGGTGAACCTGACCAATCACTCGTACTGGAACCTGGTCGGGGCCGCGTCGGGGAGCGCCGGCGGGCACGAGCTGCGGATCGACGCGTCGCGGGTGACGCCGGTGGACGCGGACCTCATTCCGACCGGTGAGTCGGCGGAGGTCGAGGGGACCCGGTTCGACTTCCGGGTGGCCCGGAAGGTGGGAAGTGGGTACGACCACAACTTCGTGCTCGACAAGGGGGTCACGGAGGGTCCGGAGGTGGTGGCCGAGCTGTGGGAGCCGGGGTCCGGGCGGGTGTTGAGCGTGGCGACGACCGAGCCGGGGATGCAGCTTTATACCGCGGATCATCTGGAGGGGCCTTTTGGGCCCGGGGACGGGGTCGCGCTGGAGACGCAGCACTTTCCCGATTCGCCGAACCGGCCGCGGTTTCCTAGTACGGAGGTGCGGCCGGGCGGCGTTTATCGGTCGGAGACGGTTTATGGGTTCGGGGTGCGTTCGTAGGTGTGTCGGGTGCGGGTGGGTGGGGGCTGGGCGCGCCCACGCGGCGGAGCCGCATATTGACACGGCCCCGCGCTCCTAAGGGGTTGCCCTATGCCTCGATCGGTGCTGTAAGGCGGGGGTCGGCCAGGGAACGGCCCGCCTCCAGGGCGTACGAACCCTTCACGTACACCCACGCGTTGGTCGTCTCGTCCCAGATCTCGAAGGCGCGGCGTGGGAGTTGGACGACGGCCTCCGCCGTCTCGCCCGGGGCCGCCTGCACCGTCGCGAAGCCCGCCAGCCAGCGGGTCGGGCGGGTGGCGTCCGGGGTCGTGGGGGCCAGGTAGAGCTGGATGGTCTCCCGGCCCTCGCGGGTGCCCGAGTTGCGTACCCGTACCGTCGCCGTCGTTCCGCTGACGTCGAGGGACTCGTACGTCCAGTCGGTGTAGCCGAGGCCGTGGCCGAAGGGGTACGTGGGGGTCCTGGTCCCCTTGTCCCAGGCCCGGTAGCCGATGAAGACGTCCTCGTCGTAGGTGAGTTCGCCGGAGGTAGGGGTCACCCGGGTGACGGGGGCCTCGGACAGGGTGCCCCAGGTGGTGGGGAGGCGGCCGCCGGGCTCGTGGGTGCCGGTGAGGACGTCGGCGAGGGCGGTGCCGCCCTCCTGGCCGGGGAACCAGGTGAGGAGGACGGCGGCCACCTCGTCGCGCCACGGGAGTTCCACCGGGGAGCCCGCGTTGACGACCACGATCGTGGCGGGGTTGGCGGCGGCCACCGCGCGGACCAGGTCGTCCTGGCGGCCGGGGAGGCGGAGGTCCTTGCGGTCGAAGCCCTCGGACTCGACGCGTTCGGTGGTGGCGACCACGACGACGGCCGTGTCGGCGGCGCGGGCGGCCTCGACGGCCTCGGCGATCAGGTCGTCGGGGTGGCGCTGCGGTTCCTGGTGGCAGAGCGTGAAGGCGAGCATCGTGATCGGGGCGTCGGCGGCGAGTTCCACGACATGCGTGAGGGAGACCCGTACCGGGGTGCCCTCGGTCAGTTCGACCTGGGCCAGCGGGACGGGGGCGCCGAAGAACGAGACGAAGGGGTCGTCCGTGTCGGTGGCCTGGACACCGTCGAAGTGGGTGGTGCCGTCGACGGTGAGGGTGTAGGCGCCGAGGCCCTTGATGCCGAAGGTGTGGGTGCCGGTCTCGCGCGGGACGAAGGTGCCGGTCACCTCGACGGTGTGCAGGGTGGTGTGGGTGACGCCCTGGGGGAGGTCCGAACCCATCCACTGGATGTGGCCGTTGGGCGAGGAGCGGGTGCCGATGACCGTGCCGGAGGCGTCACGGCAGACGGCTTCGAGGGTGAACCCCTTGTCGGCGACGCCCAGTTCCTCGTTGGGGTCCGCGCCGACGGCGTACGTCAGGGCGCCCTCGGGGAGGGCCGCGGTGAGACCGTCGAGCGGGGAGACGACGTGGTCGGGGAAGACGGTGGCCGAGCCGCCGCCGAGGACGCGGGCGTCGCGGGCCGCTGCGCCGCTGAGAGCGACCGTCGAGCCCGGCCGGAGCGGGAGGGCGGCCTGGCCGTCCTGAGCCTCGTTGCGGACGAGGACGAAGGAGCGGCGGGCGATCTCGCGGGTCAGGGCCTCGCCGTCGACGGGGGCGGGGAGTTCGGTGACCACCGGGTCGGCGCCTTCCAGGATGCCGACGCGGGCGGCCAGGCGCAGGACGCGGCGGACCGCCTCGTCGAGTTCGGCCTCCGTGACCTCGCCGGCGCGGACGGCGGCGGCCAGGGGCTCGCCGTACACGGTGACCGGGCCGGGCATGGCGACGTCGAGGCCGCCGGTGAGGGCGTCGGTCGTCGAGCGTGCGGCCAGCCAGTCGGAGACGTTGAAGCCGTCGAAGCCCCACTCGCCGCGCAGGACCTCGTTCACGAGGTAGCGGTGTTCGGTCATCGTGGTGCCGTTGACCTGGTTGTAGGCGGTCATGACGCCCCAGGGGTGGGCGTTCGCCACGATCGCCTCGAACGGGGCCAGGTACAGCTCGCGCAGGGCGCGTTCGGAGACCAGGTTGTCCACCGTGAAGCGGTCGGTCTCGGCGTCGTTGGCGACGAAGTGCTTGACCGTGGTGCCGACGCCGCCGGACTGCACGCCCGTCACATAGCCCGAGCCGATCTCGCCGGTGAGGTACGGGTCCTCGCTGTACGCCTCGAAGTGGCGGCCGCCCAGCGGTGAGCGGTGCAGGTTGACCGTGGGGGCGAGGAGGACGTGGACGCCCTTGCGTCGGGCCTCCTGGGCCAGCAACACCCCTGCCCGGCGGGCGAGTTCGGGGTCCCAGGTGGCGGCCAGGGCGGTCGGGGAGGGCAGCGCGACGGACGGGTCCTCGGCGGTCCAGCGCACTCCCCGGACGCCGATGGGGCCGTCGGACATGACGAGTGAGGCCAGGCCGATCTCGGGGAGCGCGGGCAGCGTCCACATGTCCTGGCCGGAGAGCAGCCTCGCCTTGGCATCCAGGTCCAGCCTGGCGAGGGCCTTCTCGACCGCCGCTTCGCGGGCCTCGTCGGCCGGGGTGGGGTGGGTGCCCGGGGTTGCCGCCATCGCGGTGCCTCCTCTTCGAGTCCGGTGCTGTCTCCGTCATCGTGCACGCATCACCTGTAGATCGGTAGGTTTCGTTATGTTGCCGTTATATTCACAGCCGTCCGGTGGGTTCGGATGCCGTACGGTGACGGCATGAGCGGGACCAGTGGGACCAGGAGCGTCAGGGGCGAGGAGCGGCGGGCGGAGATCGTGCTGGCGGCACTGGAGGTGATCGCCGAACGCGGTTACCGGGGTGCGAGCATGGCCGCGGTCGCCGAGCGCGTCGGACTCACCCAGCAGGGGCTGCTGCACTACTTCCCCACCAAAGAGGCGCTGCTCGTCGCCGTCCTCAGGGAGCGGGACCGCTGGGACGCCGTCCCCGACAGCCCGCTGCGGCTCGATCTGATGGGTTCCCTGGTCGAGTACAACGCCATGCGGCCCGGGATCGTGCAGACCTTCTCCGCGCTGCTCGGCGAGAGCGTCACCGAGGGGCATCCCGCGCGCGAGTTCTTCACCGAGCGGTACGAGCGGGTGCGGGGCTCCATGGCCGAGGTGCTGCGCGCCGAGTACGGCGACCGCCTCCCGAGCGGGCTCACCCCGGAGCGTGCGGCGCCGCTGCTGGTGGCCGTGATGGACGGCCTGCAGTACCAGTGGCTGCTGGACCCGGGCGCCGTGGACATGCCGGGGGCGTTCCGGGACTTCCTGGCGCTGCTGGGCGAGGACGCCGGCTGAGCTCAGGCCGTCGCGGGTGGCGGCGCGGATTCCGGTGCCGCGGCGTGCGGGCGGCGGGCGGCTGAGCCGCCGGGGGCCGCAGGCGCGTCTTCCGCTGCCGGCCCCTCCCGGCACATGGCATGGCGGGTGCCCCTTGTGGCACGCGATACTGCCGCCGTCCGGAGCACTACCCCCACGGCACCGAACAGCGATGGAAGGACCCGAACTTCCTTGACTTCCCTACTGACTTACCGGCAGTTACGCGGAGCGACGATAGGTCTGGCGGCCCTGCTCGCCGGTCTCTGCGCCCCCACCTCCGCCTCCGCCTCTGCCTCTGCCCCGGCGGCGGCGGCGGTCTCCTCGGCCGCCGCGCCCACCGTCGAGGAGCAGCGGCTCGATCGGGCCGTGCCCCAGGAGATCCTGCGGCGGTCCGGATTCGACACCGTGGCGCCGGAGTTCGCGCGGGCCCTGGACGGGGCGCGGTCGTACGCGCAGGCCGAGCGGATCGTCGTACGGCAGGGCGGGCGGCTGTGGACGCGGGCCGTGGACCGGGCGCAGGGGCGAGGGCCGGCGGGCGGTGACCTGAGCCGGGACGACGACCGGCCGCTGTACTGGGCGCGGTTGGGGATGACGCGGGAAGTGCGGGGCTTTGAGCCCGCGTTCGAGCTGAGTGAGCGGCAGAGGGCGCGGCTGCTGGACGAGTTGGAGACCTCTTCGCGCGGGCAGGACTCCCTGCGCTTTCCGCCGCGTGACAAGGGGGTGAAGCGGGTTCTCGTCACCGGGTTCGATCCGTTCACGCTGGACCGGGACGTGCGGATCTCCAATCCCTCCGGGGCGACCGCGCTGGCCCTCGACGGGACGGTGATCCGGACCGCCGAGGGGCTCGCCCGTGTCGAGACCGCTGTCTTCCCCGTCCGCTGGCAGGACTTCGCGGACGGCACGGTCGAGCGCGCGCTGCGCGAGCGGTTGCCCCGCGTGGATCTCTTCGCGACCGTCAGCCAGGGCCGGGTGGGGCGTTTCGACATCGAGCGGACCAACGGGGCCTGGCGCGGCGGCTTCGCCGACAACAACAGCGTCGGCCGCGCCGAGACCATCCCGGTCGGCGATCCCGCCACCCGGCCCCAGTGGACGACCACGACCCTGCCGTACGCGGACATCGTCGCCGCGGACACCGGTCGCTTCCCCGTCTACGACAACACCAGCGTGACCGAGATACCGGCGGGCGGCACGGCGGCAGTCGTCCGCCCGGACGGGCCGACGCCGGGCTCGACCGCGCGGGCCGGGGGCGGCGGCGACTACCTCTCCAACGAGATCGCCTACCGGGCGACGCTCCTGCGCGACCGGCTGGGGCTGGGCTCGACGCTGCCGGGCGGGCATGTGCACACGCCCGTCCTGCAGTTCGGGACCGGCAACACCGACCCGGCGACCGGGGCGGTGACCGATCCCGAGTTCGTGCGCAACCGGCTGGACATCATCGCCCAGGTGCGGACGATCGTGTCGGTCGCCGTGGACGCCACGGCTCCCGGCGCCTGAGGACGCTCCGGCCGCGCGGTGACGCGACGCCCGGTCAGGCGCCGACCCCGGGCTTGCGGAACATGGGCGGGGCCGGAGCGTCCTCAGG